>JAHELH010000015.1:0-4834 GCA_024644285.1 Paracoccaceae bacterium
GCACCGCTATACCAACAAGCTGCGCGATCTGGGCCTGTTCTATCACACCTTTCTGGAAATCCTTGAATTCTGGCGGAAAAAGCTGCCCGGCGCGTTCTACGAGATCCATTATGAAGAGCTGATCGGCAATCCCGAGGAGGAGGCGCGCAAGCTGATCGCGGCCTGCGGGCTGGAGTGGGAAGACCGCTGCCTTGCTTTCCACGAGAACAAGCGCCGGGTGCAGACACTCAGCGTGCGCCAGGTACGCCAGCCGCTTTACACGTCGTCGATGAAGGCCTGGGAGCGCTATCAGGATGACCTGGGAGAGCTGTTCGACGTGCTCGGCCCGGAATACGACCCGCGCGTGACGGGCTAGGAATGTCCGGGCTTGCGGACATCGTCGCCCGGATCCGCGCGGCAGAGTCGAAGGCGGGCCGCGCGGAGGGCTCTGTCGGGCTGGTGGCGGTTTCGAAACGGCAGCCACTGGTGCGGATCGAGGCGGTTCTGGCCTCTGGTCACCGCGTGTTCGGCGAGAACAAGGTGCAGGAGGCACAGGGAAAGTGGCCGGATTTTCGCGAGCGATTCGAGGGGGTTAAACTGCACCTGATCGGTCCGCTGCAGACCAACAAGGCGCGCACCGCGATGGAGCTGTTCGATTGCATCGAGACCGTCGACCGACCGAAGCTGGCGCGCACGATCGCGCGGCTCGCCGGCGAGATGGGGCGGTGCCCGGACTTATTTGTGCAGGTCAATACCGGGGCGGAGCCGCAGAAATCCGGAGTGCTGCCCGACGAGGCCGGCGCACTGATCGCGGAGTGCCGCGATCTGGAACTTCCGGTCGCTGGCCTGATGTGCATTCCGCCCTTTGACGCGGACCCGGTGCCGCATTTCCGGCTGCTGCGCGAGATCGCCGCCCGTAACGGCCTGGGCCAGCTTTCGATGGGGATGAGCGGCGATTTCGAAGCGGCGATTGCCGAAGGCGCAACCCTCGTACGCGTGGGCTCTGCGATATTCGGGGCGCGTGAATACGGCCAGAACCGACCCGACGGAGAAGGTTGAACGCCCGCATTTCCGCCTGCCTTCGTGGCATGGCATTGATCTGGGAGTGTTCGAATATGCGTTCGTCAATTATCGCTGCATTGATGATGGCAGTCTCCGCGACCGCCGCGGACGCCGAGTTCAGCATAGCATTCGAGTGGGGCGACATTCCGGCCTGCAATACCGGCCGACCAAACGTCGTGCCCAGCCCGCGTTTCCAGGTCGCGGACTTGCCCGCCGGCACGACCTCGGTCCGGTTCCGGATGAAGGATTTGAACGCGCCGCGATACAATCATGGCGGCGGGGCTCTGAAGATGTCCCGCAGCGGGATCGTTCCCGCCGGTGCCTTTACCTACAAGAGCCCCTGCCCGCCCGGCGGCGTTCACACCTACGAAAGGACGGCAACGGCGCGGAAGGGAAACGCCACCTTGGGCACGGCCAAGGCGCGGCGCAAATACCCGGAATAGCACGGTTCAGCCGCGTATGATCAGCGCGGCGCCGGGCCGCAGGCGGCCGGCGATGGCCGCCAGGTGATCGGGGCGCAGCGCGATGCAGCCTTCGGTGGGATGCCCCGGCTTGCGCCAGCGATGCAGGAAGATGGCGGAGCCCTTGCCCGGCGCGGCGCGAGGCCAGTTCCAGTCGGTGATCAGCACCAGATCGTAGAGCGGATCGGCGCGGCGCAGCGTCTCGTGGCTGAAGCGCCGGGGCGCCCGGGTCAAAAGGTTGTAGTGAGGGTCGGCGGGGTCGTCGGACCAGATGTCGCCGGGGCGGATCGGCTTGGCCCAGGCGCAGGGCGCGGCGATCCGGTCGGGGCGATAGAGGCAGCCGACGATGCGGTGCATGCCGCGCGGCGTGGCGCCGTCGCCTTCGTGCTTGTCGCTGGTCAGGCCGCCGCGGCCGATCGCGCAGGGAAAGGTGCTGCCCCAGAATCGCATACCGCGCGGGGTCAGGACAAGGTCGTGAGGGGTCACAGGATGTGCCCGGACTTCTTGGCCTTGGTGTCGAGATAGGCGGCGTTCTCCGGGGTGAGGCCGACCTGCAGCGGCACACGCTCGACGACATCGATGCCGTTCTCCTGCATCATCGCCACCTTGGCGGGGTTGTTGGTCAGGAGGCGTATCCTGCTGAACCCCATGGACTTCAGGATGTCGGCGCCGATACGGAAGTCCCGCTCGTCATCCTCGAAGCCCAGCCGGTGGTTCGCCTCGACCGTGTCGAAACCCTGGTCCTGCAGCGAATAGGCACGCAGCTTGTTGGCCAGGCCGATGCCGCGGCCCTCCTGGTTGAGGTAGAGCAGCACGCCTTCGCCGGCCTCGCCCATCGCGGCGAGGGCGCCGCGAAGTTGTGGACCGCAATCGCATTTGAGGCTGCCCAGGAGGTCGCCGGTGAAACAGGCCGAATGCAGGCGGGCCAGCGGCGCGGCGTCGCGGCGGGGTTTGCCGATTTCGATGGCGTAATGCTCCTCGGACCCGTCCTTGGGGCGAAAGACGTGCACCAGGCTTGCGCGCGAGACGTGCAGCGGCACCCGGGCGCTGATGACCTCGTGCATCTCGGCAGAGCCGTCGAGCACGGGTTCGGCACGGGCCATGTCGACCCGCGTCAGGCCCGGATATGCCGCGGGATCGGCCAGGTCTGTGACAAGCATGGCCGGCAGCAGACGCGCCGATTTGGCCAGCCGGATGGCGGCGCGGTGCAGATCGGCGGAGCCGCCGCGCAGGCTTTGATGCGGGCCCTTCAGCGGCATCGCAAGATCGCGGCTGGGATCGGCCATGCCGCGGATCCAGGCGATGTCGGCCGTGCCGGGCACCACGATGCGGGCCAGGTCCCCGTCATAGGCGCGGGCTTTCAGCGTTGCGGCGCGTTTCGCGGTGACGGCGAGGACCAGATCGCCGATGCCCCGCAGGTCGGCGAGTCGCCTGGCGGAGACTGTTTCGGCGGAAACGGCCAGGACAGAACGATCACCCCGCATCACGATTACGGGAAGACCGGCGCCAAGATCCGCCCTGGCGCGCGCAAGTGTTTCAGGAATTGTCGGTTTCAGGGTCATGCAACGCGCCCGGCGCCGCCCTCGGTGACGGTCAACCCCGGGATATGAAACATTCCGCCCGCTGTCGACACGAGCGCGTGAAATGAATGCAGCAAATCTTGCCGGATGGGCCCTCTACACGCAACTCTAGGGCAATGGACGGAGGATTTGGCCCATGTCGAACCTGAAAAAGATACTCCTCGTGGATGACGACGACGACCTGCGCGAGGCGCTGAGCGAGCAACTGGTCATGACCGAGGACTTCGACGTGTTCGAAGCGGCCGATGGCCATGACGCAATGGTGAAGGTCAAGGAGGGTCTTTACGACCTGGTCATCCTCGACGTCGGCCTGCCCGACACGGACGGGCGCGAACTATGCCGCCTGATGCGCAAGCAGGGCGTGAAATGCCCGGTCTTGATGCTGACGGGGCATGACAGCGACAGCGATACGATCCTGGGCCTGGACGCCGGTGCCAACGACTACGTGACCAAACCGTTCAAGTTTCCGGTGCTTCTGGCGCGGATCCGCGCCCAGCTGCGGCAGCACGAGCAATCCGAGGATGCGGTGTTCCAGCTTGGGCCGTACACGTTCAAGCCGGCGATGAAGATGCTGATGACCGAGGACGACAAGAAGATCCGCCTGACGGAGAAAGAGACGAACATTCTCAAGTTCCTCTACCGTGCATCCGAGGGCGTGGTGCCGCGCGACATCCTGCTGCACGAGGTCTGGGGCTACAATGCCGGGGTGACGACGCACACGCTGGAGACGCATATCTACCGGTTGCGACAGAAAATTGAACCGGATCCGTCCAATGCGCGTTTACTGGTCACGGAGAGCGGCGGTTACCGGTTGGTCGCCTGATCCAAGGAGTTCCCGTGGCCGCATCCGGGTGATGATGCGGCAACCTCCCTGTTGGACTGGCCCGGGCCTTGTGCCCGGGCTTTTTTTGTGCAGGGCCACCGTATCAGGCGCATTCAGAAAATCGTGATCGCATCGGCTCGTTCCGAATTATTCAAGCGGGATCAGGAGCTTCGCACGTCTGGCACGCGCCTGTCGGATGCCCCAGAGTAAACCGGTTGCGGGTATCGCACGTAGACACTCGAGACAATGAAATGGAGGCCGACATGCTGATCTTTACCTTTATCCGCACCGCCTGGAATGCCGTGATGGACGAATCCAGCAATCCGCTGCGCAACACCGAACCGATGACGGCGCACATGATCATGCAGATCCTGGCCTGGATGTGGAGCGCCATCTTCGCAGTCATGCTGTCGAGCTACGTCGTGTTCGGCGTCACGGCGATACTGCATGCGCTGTTGATCGCCGGCGTGTTCGTTACCTGGATGGTGTTTCGCAACGTCGAGCGCGGAACCACCACCCACTGACCGCCGCGGCCCGGGGCTGGAAAACCGGCGCGGGGGCGGCTAACCCGGCCCCATGCGCGCAATCGCTGCGCGGCGCGATCGCGGGGGCGGTGTGAAGTACTGGTTGAAACGTATTCTGCTGGCGCTGGCAGCGCTGGTGATCGTGGTGCCGCTGGGTCTGCGCGGGGCCGCCTGGCTGCGGGAAAGCGCCAGCGCCGCCGAGGCGATGCCGGCCGAGGGCCGGCTGGTCGCCACGGCGATGGGCGATGTCTATATCGAGGAAGCCGGACCGGTGGGCGGCGTGCCGGTGCTTCTGATGCATGGCTCGGTCGGATGGTCGGGCCTGTGGCGGGAAACGCTGGAAGCCCTGGGCGGGGCCGGCTATCGCGCGATCGCCTTCGACCTGCCGCCGATGGGGTTCTCGGC
>JAHELH010000015.1:4934-12956 GCA_024644285.1 Paracoccaceae bacterium
CACGTGCTGGCGCGCGGACAAAAGGGCTACAACGGCGTCGCGATCCTGTCGAAGCTGCCGATCGAGGATGTGGGCGACAAGGATTTCGCCGCGTTGGGCCATGCCCGCCACGTGGCGGGGCGGCTGGAGAACGGCGTCGTCATCCACAACTTCTACGTCCCGGCGGGGGGCGATGTGCCGGACCGCAAGAAAAACGTGAAATTTGGGCAAAAGCTCGACTACCTTGCCGAGATGCGCGACTGGTTCCGCGAGGACCGGCCCGAGAAATCGATCCTCGTGGGCGACCTGAACATCGCCCCGCGCGAGGACGATGTCTGGAGCCACAAGCAACTGTTGCGGGTCGTCAGCCACACGCCCATCGAGGTCGACCACCTGGGCGCGGCACAGGAAGAGGGCCGCTGGGTCGACATCACCCGGAAGGACCTGCCGGAGGGGCAGCTTTACAGCTGGTGGTCCTATCGCTCGCCCGACTGGGACAAGGCCGACAAGGGCCGGCGGCTGGATCACATCTGGGCGACGCCAGATATCTCGAACGCGGGCCATTCCAGCCGGATCCTGCGCGATGTGCGGGGCTGGACGCAGCCGTCGGATCATGCGCCGGTCTTTGCGACCTTCGATTTGTGAGCAAATACATCGAGTTCCACGAGCAGCGGCGGCGCGAGCGCGAGGCTGACCTGCCGCGACGTCTGCGGGAACTGACGCCCGAAGCCGCGTCGCGATGGACCGGGGTGCTCAATCGCGCCGAGCCATTGGCGCGGGCGGAGACGCCGAACCGGCCCTGCGATTACGGCCCATGGACCGCGGCGCTGGAGAAAGTTGCCGGAAAAGACATCGAGTGGCCGGCCCAGGCGCTGATGAAGTTCGCAAGAGATGTCTCGGCCCCTGGCTGGCCGCAGGCGCATGCGCATCTCGTGGACTTCGCGCTGCGCTTCCTGGACGCCGACGTGATGCTGTTCAACTCGGGCTATGTGAAGCGCCACATGTTGATCCGCGTGCGTCAGGCGAAGCTGACCGAGGCGCAGGCGGAACGCGCCCGGCGAATCCTAGAACGCGCCGTTGTCGATGGCGCGGGACTGGAGGAATTCCGCGAGTTCTGCCGCCTGGCCGCGCGCGTCTGGACCGAGGCGTTCGGCGTGCGGCTGGCGGCGCTGTCCCAGGGCGCGATGCTGACGCTGGACCACATCGATGCGGGGGAGTGGGCCGGAACCGTTGCGCGGTTCGACGAGGCGACATTGCGCAAGCTCATGCGCACCGACTGGAGTTGCCGAGCCGTGTGGGCTTTTCCCGCTACATTCGAGCCGCGCCTGACGAAGACCGTTGACCTTCCGCCGATCAATCGAGTCAAAGTGAATGCGTGGCGCATGTTGCGCCGGGCAAAAACGATACGACGATCTCGCGGAGAGGCGGCATGAGCTGGACGAGACGCGCCCTGCTACTGGTAACCGGTGGTGCCGTCGGCGCCTGGGGCGCGGGGCGCTGGGGGCCGCAGAACCCGTCGCTTGACGGCACGACCAGCATCGCGCCGACGGGCGGCGCGGATACGCTGAACGACGCCAGCGGGTTGAGCGAGACGCCGATCCACCGCCGGGTGATCCTGACCGATGATCCGGGCGAGGCGCTGGCGGCGAAATTGCGGGCCGAGATGGCGAATGCGGTGGGTGAGGGACGCCCGGTCGCGGTCAGCGCCGCCCGGCACTCGATGGGTGGCCAGGCGATCCCGCGGGACGGACATGCGATCACCTGCGACAACGGCTGGATCGAGCCCGACACGGAGAACGGCGTCTACAGGGTGCATGCCGGGGCGCGCTGGAGCCAGGTGATCGCGGCGCTCGATCCGCTGGGTTTCTCGCCCAAGGTCATGCAGTCGAACAACGATTTCGGCGTCGGCGCGACGTTTTGCGTGAACGCGCACGGCTGGCCGGTGCCGCACGGCCCGATGGGCGCGACGGTGCGCTCGTTTCGCATGGTCAATGCGCAGGGCGAATGGATCACCTGTTCGCGTGAGGAAAACGCGGACCTGTTCAGGATGAGCATGGGCGGCTACGGGCTGGCAGGGCTGCTGACCGATCTGACAGTGGAGATGGTTCCAAACCGGCGGCTGGTGCCGAGTTATGAGGAAATGCCGGGCCGCGAGGTCGGCCGGGCGCTGGCCGAGGCGGTGGCGGACCCGGATGTCGACATGGCCTATGGCCGGGTGAACGTGGACCGCGCGCGGCTGTTCGAGGACGGTCTGCTGATCACCTACCGGCCGGATGCGGATCAAAGCGACTTGCCGCCTGCCGCCGGGTCCGGCTGGGTCAGCAAGGCGTCGCGGCACATCTACCGGGCGCAACTGGGCAACGAGACCGTGAAACGGGCGCGCTGGTGGACCGAGACCGACCTGGGTCCGCTGGTCGGCGGCGGGTCGGTGACGCGCAATTCGCTGATCAACGAGCCGGTGGTGACGCTGGACGACCGCGACCCCGCGCGCACCGACATCCTGCACGAATATTTCGTGGCGCCCGAGCGGTTTGCCGATTTCGTGGCCGCCTGTCAGGAGGTCATCCCAGCCTCTTACCAGGAGTTCCTGAACGTCACGTTGCGCTATGTCGCGGCCGATCCGGACAGTTGGCTGGCCTATGCGCCGGTGCCGCGCATCGCCGCGGTGATGTCGTTCAGCCAGGAGATGACGGCGCGGGCCGAGGCCGACATGGCGCGGATGACGCAGGACCTGATCGAGCGGGTGATCGATATCGGCGGCACTTATTACCTGCCATACCGGCCGCACGCGACGCGGGGGCAGTTCCAGCGCGCCTATCCGCGGGCCCGAGAGTTCGTGGCCGAGAAGCGGCGGATCGACCCCGACCTGATCTTCCGCAATGCGCTGTGGGACCGCTATCTGGAGGCGCTATGAGCAAGCTTCGCCTGGTTTGTCTTGGGTATTTCGTCGTTTTGCTGGGAGCTGCGGCGCTGAACTATGTCCCCGGCATCACCGACGAGGAGGGGCGCGCCTTCGGGATTTTCGCGCTCGATCTCTTCGACGATGCGTTGCACCTGGTCTCGGCCCTGTGGGCGCTGGCGGCGGCGCTGATCTCGCAGCGGGCGGCGCGGACGTTCCTGATCCTGTTCGGGGCGTTGTACCTGGGAGACGGCGCGCTGGGGCTTGCGACCGGATCCGGGTATCTCGACTTCGGCATCTTCACCAACGGTGTGCTGGACCTGCCGTTCGGCTTCAAGATCCTCGCCAACCTGCCGCATATCGCGCTGGGCGCGATTGCGCTGGTCGCGGGGCTTTTCGTGGAGCGGGAGTGATCCGGAGCATCTTGAAATGGCTGTGGCGGGGGGGTCTGGCGCTGGTTCTGCTGGCGCTGATCGCGCTGTCGCCCATTGCCTGGATCGAGCTGGCGTGCCGGGGCGAACCGGTTGCCGACGATTACCGGCCGATCATCACCGATCCGGCCGAACGGCGGGCGGAGTCGCGGACGCTGCTGACCTACCCGGAATGGCACATCGTGCACGCCTACGACGATTACGCCCGCGTCATCGCCGACGGCGATCCGCATGATTTCGGATATATCCGGGCGATACGCGGATTCTGGTCGTCGCTTTGCGCGCTGAACCGTGCGGCGGCGCGGCATGGCGGCGCGACCACCCAGACCAAGATGACGATTTACACCATCGGCGTCAGCTTCAACGTCGAGATGGCGATGAAGGCGCTTTACGAGGAAACGATCGGACGGGCGGCGACGTGGGTGCGCGGCGAGGCGCGCGCGCCGCTGGACGATCTGTCGGCCGCGCAGGCGGTGCGCTACGCGGCGTTCCTGCAGCAGGTGCCGTGGTACAAGTGGGATTTCCGCGACGATGCCGCGGCGCTGGACGCCGCGGCGACCGACACCTTCCGGGACGGCGAGCGGCGGTTCGCCCTTGGCTTGGAATATCGTGCCAAGGCGGCCTATGCAGAGGTGATCGAGCAAGCGGTCGGGCAAGTGGGCGCGGACAAGCTGACCTTGCGCAGCGTCGTGGCGGGCCTGCCGGCCGACGAACTGGACGCGGTCGAGGGCGTCACGGTGATCGCGGAACGTCCGGAGGGTGTCGAAATCGAGACGCCGCGCTACCGCGCCTTCACCCTGATCGCCGAGGCGCTGGCCGCGCTGGGTGGCGACTTTGTCGAGATCGCGGGGAACGACGACATCCTGCTGACTGCCCTGTCCGACGTGCCGCAGGACGGCGCGCTGCACGCCTTTGCGCGGCAGGGTTACGGCGATACGCGGAATCTTCTGCTGATGAAGGTCGCCGATCTGGGCGCGGTGCTGCGCGGCATGCGCGATGGCCCGATGCGGCTGGAACATATCCATGACTATTAGGCGGATTGCATTGGCCCTGCCGTTGCTGTTCGTCGGTTGGATCGCGGTGATGGCGGTAGTCATGCGGGTGTCGGACGCCGCGCCGGCCGCGGTGGTGCTGCTGCCGCCCGGGGACTTCACGGCGCGGCTGCCCGAGGATGTGGCGATCCTGGCCGCGACGCCGGTCAGCCTGACCTTGCAGAGCGACGGGACGGACTTTGCCGCCCGGCTTTACGCCGCGGGCGCGTGGCTGGTCCTGCCCGCCGGGCTGACCGGGTGCCTGCCGATGCCCAAGGCGCTGCGCTGACCTTGCATCGCGGGGTGCTTTGCTCCATCTAACAGCGCAACTCGAACGGATATCCGAAGGACGGTTCAGATGCTGGAACTTGGCCAGAAAAGCGAGGCGGCGCCCGCCGACCTGATCATCGACGGCAGCGAGGCCACTTTCATGGCCGACGTGGTCGACGCTTCGCGCGAGGTGCCGGTGATCGTCGACTTCTGGGCGCCGTGGTGCGGGCCGTGCAAGACGCTGGGACCAGCGCTGGAGGCAGAGGTCAAGGCGGCCAAGGGCAAGGTCCGGATGGTCAAGATCGACGTCGACAGCGCGCCGCAGATCTCGGCGCAGCTGCGCATCCAGTCGATCCCCACGGTCTATGCCTTCTGGCAGGGCCAGCCGGTCGACGGGTTCCAGGGCGCACTGCCCGGGTCCGAGATCAAGGCCTTCGTCAAGAAGATCGCCGACATGGCGGGCGACGGCGAGGACGGCGGCCTTGCCGATGCGATTGCGGCGGCGGAGGACATGCTGGCCGACGGCGCGGCGGTGGACGCGGCGCAGACCTTCGCCGCCATCCTGGGCGAGGACGCGGAGAACGCTGCGGCCTATGGCGGGCTTGTCAGGGCGCATATCGCCCTGGGCGACCTGGACCAGGCCGAGGCGGTGCTGAACGGCGCGCCGATGGCGATCGCCAAATCGCCGGAACTGGACGCGGCGCATGCGCAACTGGACCTGGCGCGGCAGGCGGCCGATGCCGGACCGGTGGGCGAACTGCGCGCGGCGGTCGAGGCCGATCCCGGAGACAACCAGGCGCGGTTCGACCTGGCGCAGGCGCTGCATGCCGACGGCGATGTGCAGGGCGCGGTCGATCACTTGCTGGAATTGTTCCGGCGCGACCGGGAATGGAACGACGGCGCGGCGAAAACGCAGCTTTTCAAGATCTTCGACGCGCTGCCCGCGAAGGATCCCGTTGCCCTGAACGGTCGCCGGAAACTGTCGTCGCTGATATTTGCCTGAGCGGCGCGGCGGCCTAGATGAGACACATGTTCTCGGCCGCCGACCTTCCGCACACGATCCCCGTCTTTCCGCTGCCCGGCGCGTTGTTGTTGCCGCGGGCGCGGCTGCCGCTGCATATCTTCGAGCCGCGTTATCTGACGATGCTGGACGACACGCTGAAGACCGAGCACCGGCTGATCGGCATGGTGCAGCCGAACGAGGGCCCCGGGCAACAGGCGGAACGGCTTCACCGGATCGGCTGCGCCGGAAGGCTGACCGCCTTCAGCGAAACCGAGGACCGGCGCTACATGATCACGCTGACCGGCGTCTCGCGGTTCCGGATCGAGACCGAGGTGGAAGGGTTTACGCCGTACCGGCGCTGCGAAGTGAACTGGGGCGGCTTCGAACGGGATCTCGGCCCCACCGAGCAGGACAAGGCGTTCGACCGCGCGCGGTTCCTGGCGCTGCTGGGACGGTACTTCGAAGACCAGGCGCTGAAGACGGACTGGGATTCGCTCAAGGAAGCCGATGACGAGTTGCTGATCAATTCGCTGTCGATGCTGTGCCCGTTCGAGCCCGAGGAGCGCCAGGCGCTGCTGGAGGCGCCGTCGCTGACGACACGGCGCGAGACGCTGGTGACCCTGATCGAGTTCGCCCTGCGCGGCGGCGATACCGAGGAGATCATGCAATGAGCGATGCGGCCGGCTTCGACCGAAAGATGCTGGAGGCGCTGGTCTGCCCGCAGACCCACGCGGTACTGCATTACGATGCCGAACGCCAGGAGCTGGTGTCGAAGGCGGCGCATCTGGCCTATCCGATCCGCAACGGGATACCGGTGATGGTGATCGACGAGGCGCGCGCGCTGGACTGAGGCGGGCGTTTCCTGATTGAGCGCCTGCGGCGCGCGCCATCTTGGTGCCCGTTGCGATGTGAGCCCGTCATCCCGGGCGCTGGTCCGGGTTTCGGGATTGCGTATTCTCAAAGAGAGGAAGGGTCCAGGCCCGCACAGCCGGTCAGATCGGGCGGCCCTGCAGCAGTTTCGGCAGGTCACCGGACAGGCCGGCGGCCTCGCGGATCAGGCCGCGGCGCAGGGCGGGCCAGGCATTGACCGCCGCCAGGCCGATGTCGCGGGCCAGGCGCAAGGCGGCATTGTCATTGGAAAACAGCCGGTTGAACCCGTCGGTCGCGACCGCGAGGGTGGCGACGTCGAACCGGCGCCAGCGCTGGTAGCGTTCCAGCACGTCGATGCGGCCGATATCCTCGCCGCGGCGATGCGCCAGCGCCAGCACCTCGGCCAGCGCTGCCACGTCCTTGAGACCGGCATTCAGGCCCTGGCCCGCGATCGGATGCACCCGGTGCGCGGCGTCGCCGATCAGGGCCACCCGCGGTGCGGAGAAACGCTGCGCGATGGAAAGCGACAGCGGGTAAGCAAAGCGCGCGCCGGCGAGGCCGACCTGGCCAAGGAAATCGCCCAAGCGGGGGCGCAGGGCGTCGAGATAGCCGGCGTCGTCCTGCACCGCGATGCGCGCGGCGTTCGCGGCGGTCTCGGTCCATACGATGGAGGCGCGGTTGCCGGTGAGCGGCAGGATCGCCAGCGGACCCTCGGGCGTGAAGAACTGGTGCGCGGTGCCGTGGTGCGGGCGGGCGTGCGCAATCGCGCAGACCAGCGCCGTCTGGCCGTAATCCCAGCCCATCCGCCGGATGCCGGCGCGCTGCGCGGTGGGCGAGCCTGGCCCGTCCGCGCCGACCAGGACGCGGGCGCACAGGGTGCGGCCGTCGGCCAGCGCGACATTTGCGAAGGCGTCTCCGACATCGTGGCCTGTGACGGTGGCCTTGTCGAATTGCGTGACGCGATCCTGGGTCGCGAGAGCGCCCTGTACCGCGCGGCGCAGGTGGCGGTCCTCGACCATGAAGCCCATCGGGCCTTCCTCGATTTCGGCGTGGTCGAATTCCATCATCAGCGGCGACGGGCCTTCGCCCGCGCGGCCGTCCGTGACGCGGATATGCAGGATCGGCTGCGCATCGGGCGCCAGCGCGGACCACAGGCCGAGGGCGCCCAGCAGCCGCCTGGAGGCGTGCGCCAGGGCGTAGCCGCGCCCGTCGAAGCCGGGATCGGTGCGGGTTTCGGCCGGCAGGCGGTCGATCAGCGCCACGCTGAGGCCGACCTGGCCCAGCGCCAGGGCGAGGGTCGAGCCGTTGAGCCCGCCGCCGATGATCGCGATGTCGAACGCCTGATCCATGCCGCGCAATATGGCGGCGGCGGCGGGATTGTCCATGTGCCGCGGTGCCGCTACCGTCGGCCGAAGGTTGGGGAGGCGGGCGATGTCGCAGGACTGGCTTTGGAGCACGGCGGCCGATCTGGGGCGCGGGATCGGCGCGGGCGAGATCGATCCGGTGGCGCTGGCCGAGACCTATCTGGAGGCCATCGGC
>JAHELH010000015.1:13056-19569 GCA_024644285.1 Paracoccaceae bacterium
GCATCTCATCGAGGACAAGCCCGACCTGATGTTCCATGAGATTCGCGACCGATTCCGAGCCGGCGCAACTTTCGCGGGTCCGGACTATGTGGCCGGGTGGCGGCGGTTGCGGCGGCTCCGTCAAGCCTATCTGCGGAAAACCGCCGAATTCGACGCCGTGATCCTGCCGACCTGCCCGATCCTGCCGCCCAAGATCGACCGGCTTGCCAGCGACGGCGACTATTACAAAGAGGTCAATCTGAAGACGCTCCGGAATACGCGGATCGGCAACCTTCTGGGCTTGGCCGCATTGACGGTTCCCACGGGTGTTCCGGCGACGGGGGTGATGCTGCAGGGGCCACCGTCAGGCGAGGCAAGGTTGTTGCGGCTGGGCGCTGCTGTCGAGGCGGCGCTGGCGTAAAAGCCACAGCGGCGCCGCCCAAGGCCCGAATTTTTCAGGGTATTTCTGGACCGGCGCTGACGGCGCGGCTATCCTTGCACGAAACGGGGCGGTATGACCCCGAACCTTGAGGCAAAATAAGCGTTCCAATGACGTTTCCCGAGCGGTTTTCGAACCTGCCTGAACCAACGTGGCCGCGTCTGCGCGCCCTGCTGGATGTGCATCCGCCGGGCGGAACGCCGATCGCCATGAGCATCGGGGAGCCGCGGCACGCTTTTCCCGATTGGGTCGGCGAGGTGCTGGCCGCGAATCTTCAAGAGTTCAATGACTACCCGCCGAACGACGGGACACCCGAGTTGCTGAACGCCATTGCCGGCTGGATCCAGCGCCGGTTCGGAGTGCCGGTGCAATTGGACCGGCAGATCATGGCGCTGAACGGGACGCGCGAGGGACTGTTCAACGCCGCGGTGGCGCTGTGCCCGGAGCGGACCGCGGACGGGCAGCAGCCGGCGGTGCTGATCCCGAACCCGTTCTACCAGGTCTACGCGCTGGGCGCGATGGCTGCGGGTGCCGAGCCGATCTATGTGCCGGCGACGGCCGAGACCAGGTTTCTGCCCGATTTCGGGGCGCTTGACCCGAAACTTCTGGACCGGGTGGAAATCGCTTATCTCTGCTCGCCCTCGAACCCGCAGGGCGCGGTCGCCTCGCGCGCCTACTGGGCTGATCTGATCGAATTGGCGGAGCGCCACGATTTCCGGGTCTTCGCCGACGAGTGCTATTCGGAGCTTTATCGCGACGAGGCGCCGGTCGGTGCGCTGCAGGTCGCCTCGGAAATGGGCGCCTCGCCGGAACGGGTTCTCATCTTTCACTCGCTGTCGAAGCGGTCGAACCTGCCGGGGCTGCGGTCAGGCTTTGTCGCCGGCGGGCCCGAGAGCATCGCCAGGATCAAGCAATTGCGCGCCTATGCCGGGGCGCCGCTGCCGGGGCCGCTGCAGCGAGTGTCCGAAAAGGTCTGGGCCGACGAGGCACACGTGGCGCAAAACCGCGCGCTTTATAACGAGAAATACGTGATGGCCGACGAGATCTTCGAAGGCGTCGACGGGTATCGGTCGCCAGACGGCGGGTTCTTTCTTTGGCTGGAAGTGCCGGATGGCGAGGAGGCGGCGGTGAAGCTGTGGCGCGAAACCGGCGTGCGGGTGCTGCCCGGGGCCTATCTGGGCGCGGACGCCGAAGGCGGCAATCCGGGCCGAGGTTATATCAGGGTCGCGATGGTGGCCGACAAGCAAGAATTGCGGGGCGGGCTGAACAAGCTGCGCACCTGCCTTTACGGGTGAGGGACGGTATGGCTACGTACAATGCCAAGCAGCGCGGGCGGCTACTGGACAGCAAGACGCAGGCCATCATCGAGCGGCGTTCCAAGGAGTTGCTGGGCGCTGCCCTGTTCGCGCTGGGCTTGGCGGCTGTCATGATCCTTGGCTCTTACGTGCCGGACGATCCCAGCTGGTTGTCGGTGACTGCCGATCCCGCGGCGAATCTGCTGGGGCGGTTCGGCGCCTCGATCGCCTCGCCGCTGTTCATCATCGTCGGCTGGGGCGCGTGGGGGCTTGCGCTGGTGCCGCTGGTCTGGGGCGCGAGGTTCATGCTGCATGTGGGCAGCGACCGGGCGATCGGGCGGATCATCTTCGCCCCGATCGCGATCGCCCTGGCGTCGGTCTATGCCTCGACCCATGTGCCGAGCCACGAGTGGACGCATTCCTTCGGTCTGGGCGGGCTCTTCGGCGACACCGTGCTGGGCGCGATCCTCGGCGTCGTGCCCGTGCAGGCGGCCTTCGGACTGAAGGTCATGGCGCTGATCGTGGCGCTGGGCGCCGTCGGAATGGGGCTGTTCGTGTTGGGCTGCACGATAGGCGAGGTGCGCGGCGTTGCACGGTTCATGGGCATCGGCGTGATCATGGCCTATGCGCATGTGATGACCCTGCTGGGCCGTATTTTGCGCGGCACTGTGCGGAACGCTTACGGCTGGCGCGTGCGGCAGGCAGAGCGCGCCGCGGAAAAGCGCCTGCTGGCGCAAGAGGCAGAGGCTTTGCGGATTGCCGAGGCCGAGACGGCGAAAACCGAGACGCGACACCTTGCGCATGCCCCCGGCGTGCTGGTCGCAGAGCGGAGGCTGCCGGAAACGGACATCCCGGAGGATACGGACGCGCCCAGGCAGGGACTGCGCCTGCGCATCCCCGGCCTTATCAAGCGCGCTCCGGTGGTGGAGAAATCGCAAGCCGCCCCGCCGACGCCCGAGGACGAATACCGGGAACTGGATGCCGACGACCGTATCAAGGCCAAGATCTCCAACGTCATCAAGAGCCGGGTCCGGCAGCCCGCCATGGCCAGCCCGCTGCGCCCCGAACCGCCGGTGGTGCGCCATCCCCGCGGCCCCAAGCCGATGCTTCTGGACAGCGACGGGCAGGCCGCGCCGGAACTGCCACGCACCCTGCCGCCGCATGTCGACGCGCCGGCGCCATTCGTGGATCTCGACGCAACGCCGGAAGACGCCGAGCCGCCCCGCGTCATCGAGTGTCGCGCGGGGCCTCAGGACGAACCGCGCGGCGTTGTCCAGCACAGCCTGCGCCGCGCACCAGCGCCGTCCCGCAAGGCCCGCGAAGAGGCGCAGCCGAAGCTGCAGTTCGAAGAGCCGAAGATCGCCTATGAATTGCCGCCGTTGGCCCTGCTGACCAGCCCCGCTGAAGTCACCCGGCATCACCTGAGCGACGACGCGCTGGAACAGAACGCGCGGATGCTGGAAAGCGTGCTGGACGATTACGGCGTGAAGGGCGAGATCGTCAGCGTTCGGCCCGGCCCGGTGGTCACCATGTACGAGCTGGAGCCGGCGCCGGGGCTGAAGGCCAGCCGCGTCATCGGTCTGGCCGACGACATCGCGCGGTCGATGTCGGCCTTGTCGGCGCGGGTGTCGACGGTGCCGGGACGCTCGGTCATCGGCATCGAGTTGCCGAACGAGAAGCGCGAGAAGGTGGTGCTGCGCGAGATCCTGTCGGCGCGCGATTTCGGCGACGGCAACCAGCGGCTGCCGCTGGCGCTGGGCAAGGACATCGGCGGCGATCCGGTTGTTGCGAACCTGGCGAAGATGCCGCACCTGCTGATCGCGGGCACCACCGGCTCTGGCAAGTCGGTGGCGATCAACACGATGATCCTGTCGCTGCTTTACAAGCTGACGCCCGGGGAGTGCCGGCTGATCATGATCGACCCGAAGATGCTGGAACTCAGCGTCTATGACGGCATCCCGCACCTTCTGTCCCCCGTCGTGACCGACCCGAAAAAGGCGGTCGTCGCCCTGAAATGGGTCGTGGGCGAGATGGAGGAACGCTATCGCAAGATGTCCAAGATGGGCGTCCGCAACATCGAGGGTTACAACGGCCGCGTCGAGGATGCGCAAAGCCGCGACGAGATGTTCACCCGCACCGTGCAGACCGGGTTCGACGACGACACCGGCGAGCCGGTCTTCGAGACCGAAGAGTTCGCGCCCGAGAAGCTGCCCTATATCGTCGTGATCGTCGACGAAATGGCCGACCTGATGATGGTGGCCGGCAAGGAGATCGAGGCCTGCATCCAGCGCCTGGCGCAGATGGCGCGGGCCTCGGGCATCCACCTGATCATGGCCACCCAGCGGCCCTCGGTCGACGTGATCACCGGCACGATCAAGGCGAATTTCCCGACGCGGATTTCGTTCCAGGTGACCTCGAAGATCGACTCGCGGACGATCCTGGGCGAGCAGGGGGCCGAACAGCTTCTAGGCATGGGTGACATGCTCTATATGGCCGGCGGCGCCAAGATCACCCGCGTGCATGGGCCGTTCGTGTCGGACGAGGAAGTGGAGGAGATCGTCACCCATCTCAAAGGTTTCGGCCCGCCGGAATATGTAGGCGGCGTCGTGGAGGGTCCGGACGAGGACAAGGAAAGCGACATCGACATGGTCCTGGGCCTTGGCGGCAATACCGATGGCGAGGACGCGCTTTACGACCAGGCCGTGGCGATCGTGATCAGGGACCGCAAGTGTTCCACCAGCTACATCCAGCGCAAGCTGGCCATCGGCTACAACAAGGCCGCGCGGCTGGTCGAGCAGATGGAAGACGAGGGGCTGGTCACGGCTGCCAACCATGTCGGCAAGCGCGAGATCCTGGTGCCGGAGCAGTAACTGCGCGCCATGCCGTCGGTCAGGCGGTTCCTGCATTGAGGCGACGTGTCGACGACCAACGTCGTGATGCGCAAATATTCGCGAGCGACACTTGCCGACCCGTGCAAAAGGCTCGCCGATTGCTTAGATACCCCGCATGAAACGACGTGTTGCGCTTATCGCCCCGCTCGCCCTGGTTCTGGCGCTGACGCCCGCATTTGCGGCGCAGAAGCTGTCACTGAACCAGATCTCCCGGTATCTCAACAGCCTGACCACGGTGAAAAGCGATTTCACCCAGATCAACTCCGATGGCACGATCTCGACCGGCACGATCTTTATCAAGCGCCCTGGCCGCATCCGGTTCGAATACAACCCGCCCGAAAAGGCGCTTGTGATGGCCGGCGGCGGGCAGGTGGCGGTTTTCGACGGCAAGTCGAACCAGCCGCCCGAGCAATACCCGCTGAGCCGTACGCCGCTGAACCTGATCCTGGAGCGCAATGTCGACCTGTCCCGGCGGAACATGGTGGTTGGCCACAAGTTCGACGGCACCGCGACCACGGTCACGGCGCAGGACCCTGAAAACCCCGAGCTTGGCACGATCCAGCTGAAATTCACCGGGCCGCCGGTGCAGTTGCGTCAGTGGGTTATCACCGGCCAGGACGGCAGCAAGACGACCGTGATCCTCGGCGATATGAAGGTCGGCGTCGCGATGGCCGCGGTACTGTTCAGCATCCCCCAGGAGATGGCCAAGCGCCGCTAGACTGCCTTAGCGAACCCGGCAGCGCCTGAGCTGTTCATCATAGGTGCGTTCCAGAGCGGCGACGCGGTCGGCATAAGCCAGCAGCCACGGTTTCGCATTGTGGCTGCCGCGGGAATAGCCGGTGCGGCCTTCGTGATAGGCGAGGTACTGGTTGCGCGCGTCGCGGCGAGACACACCGACGCGCTCTTCGGTGCCGGTCATGTACCAGCCGATGAAGTCCGAAGCATCGCTGATATCGTCGCGCTTGGCGCGCCGGTTGCCGGTCTCCTGCTTGTATTCCTTCCATGTGGCATCGAGCGCCTGGCTGTACCCGTAGGCGGACGATTGCCGTCCCATAGGGATCACGCCCAATACGAACCGCAAAGGCGTCCGGGCGTCCGGCACGAACTTCGATTCGTGGTAGATCGTCGCCATCTGTACCGAGACCGGGACGCCCCAGCGCCGCTCCGTCTTCTTGAAGGCGCGCAGGTATTTGGGTTTCTGCTTCACGATGCTGCAGGCATCGTCGAGATTGCGCGGCGTCGACCGGTCGACGCCCCCGCCGCAACCCGCAACCATGACCAGTACCAACAGCGCGCGGAGAGTTCTGCTCATCTGCCCCTCGCATTTTTCTTTTTTTCAACGTTATCGCATTCCGGCGCGACGGGAAACGGGTTTTCGCCGGGATCAGATCACAAGTGCCAGAGTCAACGGCAGCGTCAGAACCGACAGCACGGTGGACACTACCACCAAGCCCGCGACCGCCTGCGAATCGGCCTCGAATTTCTCTGCCAGCAGGTAACTCGTCACCGCCATCGGCGTGGACAATTGCAGCGCCAGGATCGCCATTGATACTGGCGGCAGTTGCAGGAATCCGCCGATGGCGAAGGCCACCGCCAGGCACAAGGCGACACGCGTCAGCGACAGCCAGAACGCGCGCGACAGGTTGCCGGGACTTAGCCGCGCCACCGCGACGCCCAGCGTCAGCAGCATCAGCGGAATCGCCATTTGCCCAATCAATTCAAGTGTGCTGGTCAGGAATCGCGGCGTCTGCCAGCCCTGCCAGAGGAACAGGGCGCCGAGCAGGGTTCCGTAGACCAGCGGTTCGCGAAACAGGACCCGGACCGAACCGCCGCCCGAGACGATCCAGACGCCTGCTGTGAAGGAACAGATGGCGGTGACTGCGAAAACCGCGACGGCAAAGCCAAGCCC
>JAHELH010000202.1 GCA_024644285.1 Paracoccaceae bacterium
GACGGCGCGATGAAGTCGTCCTGCAGCATCAGCAGGCAGAAGATCGCCTCTTGCGCGCCGGTGGCGCCCTGGCTGTGGCCGGTCATCGACTTGGTCGAGCTGATCGGCGGGGTCCGGCCGGTGCCGAAGACCCGGCGCACCGCCTCGACCTCGCCCACGTCGCCCACCGGGGTCGAAGTGCCGTGGGCGTTGATGTAGCCCACCTTGCGCCCCTCGGGCAGCGATTGCAGCGCCAGCCGCATCGCCCGCTCGCCACCCTCGCCCGAGGGAGCGACCATGTCGTGCCCGTCCGAGGTGGCCGCATAGCCGGTGATCTCGGCGTAGATCTTCGCGCCGCGGGCCTTTGCGCGCTCCAGTTCCTCCAGCACCAGCATCCCGCCGCCGCCGGCGATCACGAAGCCGTCGCGGCCCGCATCGAAGGCGCGGCTGGCCTTTTCCGGGGTGTCGTTGAATTTCGACGACATCGCGCCCATCGCGTCGAACAGGCAGCTGAGCGTCCAGTCCAGTTCCTCGCCGCCGCCCGCGAACATCAGGTCCTGGCGGCCCATCATGATCTGCTCGGCGGCGTTGCCGACGCAGTGCAGGCTGGTCGAGCAGGCCGAGGTGATGGAATAGTTGATGCCCTTGATCTTGAAGGCGGTGGACAGGTTCGCGCTGACCGTGGACGACATGCCGCGCGGCACCATCAGCGGGCCGATCCGCTTGGGCGAGCCGGTGGTCAGAACCGTCTGGTGCGCGGCGAACAGGTTCGAGGTGGAGGGCCCGCCGGACCCGGCAACCAGGCCGGTCCTGTGGTTCGAGATGTCGGTCTCTTCCAGACCGGCATCCGCGATCGCCTGCTGCATCGCGATATGGGCAAAGGCCGCGCCCGGTCCCATGAAGCGCAGGGTGCGCTTCTCGATATGCTCGGCGATATCGATCTGCGGCGCGCCGCTGATCTGGCTGCGAAAGCCGTGCTCGGCCATCTGCTCGTCGCGGGCGATGCCGGACTTTCCCGCCTTGAGTGCGGCGGTGACCTCGGCGGCAGAATTGCCGATGGATGAAACGATGCCGAGACCGGTAACGACGACGCGACGCATGGGGTCCTCCTTCAGCGTGGCTTCACTCTGCGGCGGCCGCGAGACCGACCTTCATGTCCTTGACCTCGCACACGGTTTCGCCGTCGGCAATGACGCGGCCGTCGGCCATGCCCAGCTTGAGCTTGCGGTCGATGACGCGGGTGAAGTCCACGAAATACGTCACCAGTTTGCGGTCGGGGCGGACCATGCCGGTGTTCTTGACCTCGCCCACCCCCAGCGCGAAGCCCTGGCCCTGCCAGCCGCGCCAGCCGAGGTTGAAGCCGGTCAGCTGCCACAGCCCGTCGAGCATCAGGCAGCCGGGCATCACCTCGTTGCCGGGGAAGTGGCAGGGGAAGAACCACAGGCCGGGACGGATGTCGAGTTCGGCGACCACGTGACCCTTGCCGTGCGCGCCGCCGTCGGCGCTGATATCGGTGATCCGGTCCATCATCAGCATCGGCGGTTCCGGCAGCTGGGCATTGCCCGGGCCGAACAGCTCTCCGCGGGCGCATCGGAGCAGCGCGTCCTTGTCGAAAGTCGTTGGAAAATCAGCCATGACAGCGCGGCTCCGGTCGGTCGGACAGTGGGTCTGGCCTCGTCTAGCACCGGCGGTTCACGGCTGGCAAGAGCGGCTGAAACACGCGGTCATGTTTCGTGAGGCCCGATTTCAATTGAAAGACCGGCGGTTAGCGCCCTATATTGCGCCACAGGATGAGCGAGATGCAGGGCAGCATGGTTGAACGGCGGCGCGCGGCCGCCTGGCTGGACGGCGCAGGGCTGCGCCCGACCCGGCAGCGCGCGTCCCTGGCGGCGTTGCTGGTGGGCGATGGCGAGGACCGGCACGTCACTGCCGAGAGCCTGTATGCCGCGTCCTGCGAGAGCGGCGAGAAGGTGTCGCTGGCAACGGTCTACAACACGCTGCGGGCGTTCTGCGAGGCGGGTCTGCTGCGCGAGATCACGGTGGACGGCTCGAAGAGCTATTTCGACACCAACACCACGAACCATCCGCATTTCTACTGGGAAGACAGCGCCTCGCTGACCGACGCGCCGGCCGACGAGCTGGAAATCGCGCGCCTGCCGCAGGCGCCCGAGGGCGCCGAGATCGCCAAGGTCGACGTGGTGATCCGGCTGCGGCGGCGGTAGGAAGCCTCGGCTCGGAACCAGACCGCTGCTGCTATTGCGGAAGGCGCCAGGGCCTAATCGCCGCCACGCATGTACTTGTCGAAATTGGCGATGTGATCGTCAAGATTCTCTTCCAGCATCTTGCGGTACTCGCCCACGAAGTAGTCGATCGTATCGGCCCTGGCGGCGGACATTTCAGCTGCGCTGCCCGAACCCAGGGCGCTGATCCAGGCGTTGAAGCGCGCAGTGGCGTACATCAACGAGGCGCTGACGCGTCCGCGCGACGCGTCTGGAAGCTGGCTGTTGGCAACAGCGATGACCGCGTCGGCGCGGTCAAAGAATTTCGGATCGGGATCATCGGTCATGTGCAGGTCCGTTCAGCGCGTGGCGCGCCAGGTGCATTCAGAACCACTGGCCCGGCTCCATCAGGCCCAGATCCAGCAGCTGCTGCGAATGCCAGGTGAACTCGGTCGAATTGTGCCAGCGGAAGGTGTGGATGTCGAAGGTCGAGCCGGCATTGGCCTTCAGCGCCTTGGCGGTGCGGAACGAGCAGATCGCGGCGGTCAGGTTGTGATGCCATTCGCAGGAATAGGTGTTGTATTCCTCGTCGTCGAAGGTGTGGTCGGGGCGCAGGTGCAGCCCCGGCTTGGCGCGGAACAGCGCGATGCGGTCGATCTTGCGGCGCGCGGGCGGAATGTGTTCCTCGAAGCGCCAGCGCAGGCCGCCGAAGAAGTCGAGCTGGCGCTCCTTGGGGTGGCCGTTCTCGTCGGGGCGGGCCAGCGCATAGTAGCCGGACTTGTCGATATAGGCGTCGGACAGGCTGACCGCCTCGGGGTCCGCCGCCAGATCGCCGGCATAGAGGTCGACCACGTAGGTCAGCACCGCGTCGCGGCGTTCCTCGGTGTGGAAGGCCAGCATCTCGGCGACCGAGCGGGTCTCGCAGAACGGATAGAACAGGAACTCGGCGTTGTAGCAGTAGTAAAGCCAGACCGGCGGGGCCGCCGCGATGATCCGGTTCACCGCCGCCTCCAGCGCGCCGGGATGCGGCATCGCGTAGCGGACGCGGTGGATGTCGGATTCGACTTGCGGTGGAAGGGCCAGTTCGTCCGGCGCGAAGACCACAATCGCGACGAAACCCAGCTTGATGTGGTGGCGGATCGTCGCCTCGACCTCGATCAGATCCTCGACGAAGATTAGCGCGACCGGCCCCCTGGCCAGCGCCGGTTTGCCCCTTGACAGGAAGTCCGCCAGATCGTCGTAGCGCATGGCCTGCTCTTGCCCCTGTTTTCGTTAAGGTTCCCCCAACGCGGCGCGGTTTGCAAGCCGCGCGGCTTGGGTGTAACAGGCGGGCCTCGGATCACGGCGGGCAACTTGCAATGGCTGACCCCAAGAAATTGTTCATCAAGACCTATGGCTGTCAGATGAACGTCTATGACAGCGAGCGCATGGCCGAGGCCTTGGGCGGGCGGGGCTATGTCGCCACCGACAGCCCAGACGACGCCGACATGATCCTGCTCAATACCTGCCACATCCGCGAGAAGGCGGCCGAGAAGGTCTATTCGGAACTGGGCCGGTTCAAGCCGCTGAAGGCGGCGCGGCCGGATCTGAAGATCGGCGTTGCGGGCTGCGTGGCGCAGGCCGAGGGCGCCGAGATCATGCGCCGCCAGCCGATGGTGGACCTGGTGGTGGGGCCGCAGAGCTATCACCGCCTGCCCGAGCTTGAGGCGAAGGCGGGAAGCGGCGCGCGGGCGCTGGACACCGATTTCCCGGAAGAGGACAAGTTCGAGCGGCTGAAGGCGCGGCCCAAGGCGGCGCGCGGCCCGACCGCGTTCCTTACCGTGCAGGAGGGCTGCGACAAGTTCTGCGCGTTCTGCGTGGTGCCCTACACGCGTGGCGCGGAGATGTCTCGCCCCGCCGCGCAGGTTCTGGCAGAGGCGCGCGACCTGGTGGCGCGGGGCGTGCGCGACATCACGCTTCTGGGTCAGAACGTCAACGCCTATCACGGCGATGGGCCCGAAGGCGGGGTCTGGTCGCTGGCGCGACTGATCTGGGCGCTGAGCGACATCGACGGGCTGGAACGCATCCGCTTTACCACCAGCCATCCCAACGATATGACCGACGACCTGATCGAGGCCCATGGCACGTGCCCGAAGCTGATGCCATATCTGCACCTGCCGGTTCAGTCGGGCAGCGACCGGGTCCTGAAGGCGATGAACCGCAAGCACACCGCCGCGGATTATCTCTGCCTGATCGAGCGGATCCGCGCGGCGCGGCCCGACATCCTGATCTCGGGCGATTTCATTGTCGGTTTCCCTGGCGAGACCGAGGCGGATTTCGCCGAGACGATGGCGCTGGTGGAGGCGGTGCACTACGGCCAGTGCTACTCGTTCAAGTATTCACCGCGCCCCGGGACGCCGGCCGCCGAGCGCCCGCTTGTCGCCCCGGACGTCGCCACGGACCGCCTGGCGCGCCTGCAGGCCCTGCTGACGCGCCAGCAGCGTGCGACGCAGGACGCTATGGTCGGGCGCGATGTTTCGGTGCTTTTCGAACGCGGCGGACGGCTTCCGGGCCAGATGGTCGGAAAGTCGGACTATCTGCACGCCGTGCACGTGACGGCTGACGGCGTCGCGCCGGGCGAT
>JAHELH010000203.1 GCA_024644285.1 Paracoccaceae bacterium
CGTCCGTCGAAGCTGGTTGCGAGCTTCAGCGTGACCATGGGGCGGCCGAGGCGGATCCGGCTGAGAAACCCGCGTTGCAGGTGCTGCGCCTCGGCCCCGAGCACGCCGGTCTCCACCGCGATGCCGGCCGCGCGCAGCCGGGAGATGCCGGCGCCATCGACGCGCGGATCGGGGTCGGCCTGCGCGATTACGACCCGTGCCAGTCCAGCCGCGGCCATCGCGTCGGCGCAGGGCGGCGTCTGGCCGTGATGCGCGCAGGGTTCCAGCGTCACATAGGCGGCCGCGCCGCGCGCCGCGGACCCGGCCTGGGCCAGGGCGGCGGTCTCGGCATGCGGACGCCCGCCATCCGCAGTCCAGCCGCGACCGACGATCCGGCCGCGCGCCACGATCACGCAGCCGACCGCGGGGTTGGGCCACACGCGCCCGAGACCGCGCGCCGCCAGCCCGAGGGCCAGCGCCATGAAGCGGCGGTCTTCGGGGGTCACTCTTCCGGTGGGGTCTGTGGGCGCAATTCGCTGACGAATTCCTCGAAATCGTCGGCGGCCTGGAAATTCTTGTACACGCTGGCAAACCGGACATAGGCCACGGTGTCGATCCGGGCGAGGCTTTCCATCACGATCTCGCCGATAACCTTGGACGGAATGTCGGTCTCGCCCAGCGATTCCAGGCGCCGGACGATGCCGCTGATCATCTGGTCCATGCGCTCGGGTTCCACCGGGCGTTTCTGCAAAGCGATGCGGATCGAGCGCTCCAGCTTGTCGCGGTCGAAATCCTCGCGCCGGCCGTTCGACTTGATGACGACCAGATCGCGCAGTTGCACCCGTTCGTAAGTGGTGAAGCGACCGCCGCAGGCCGGGCAGAATCGCCGCCGCCGGATCGCGACATGGTCCTCGGCGGGCCGGGAATCCTTAACTTGCGTGTCGATATTACCGCAGAACGGACAGCGCATGTCCTCTCCCTTGATCGCCGTGCATCGTTATCCACAGCGACTATAGGGGGTCCGCGACAGGTTGGGTAGCCATGAAACGCCGCCGCAACATACAGAATTCGTTAGGTGTGATCCGATGTCCGCATCCCCGGGTTGCATCACCGGAGGACGCGAATTCTCTCGTCTCTGGCGCAATTTGGCGTACATCTGGCAAGGCCTTGGATTTATTGGAGCGGGTCACCATGCCGAAGACGCTTTTCATCACCGGTGCCTCCAGCGGCATCGGCGCGGCCACGGCCCGCGCGGCGGCCGCCGATGGCTGGAACGTCGCGCTCTTTGCCCGCAGCGAGGAAAAGCTCACCGAACTGGCATCAGATATCGGCGGGCAGGCGCTGGCCATGCCCGGCGACGTCACCCGTCTGCAGGACATCGAGGCGGCGCTCGGCGAGGCCACGGCGCATTTCGGCGGCCTGCACGCGGCATTCGCCAATGCCGGGTTGGGGCTGCAGACCCCCGGCACCGCGGAGGGCGACCCCGAGGAATGGCGCACGCTGATTGACGTGAACATCATGGGCGTGCTCTACACCGCCCGCGCCGCGATCCCGCATCTGAAGAAGACCAAGGGGCATCTCGTGCTGACAGGCTCTGCCGCGGGGCGCCGCCATATCAAGGGGTCGATCTACGGGGCCAGCAAGTGGTTCGTCCACGGCTATGCCGGCAACATGGCCGAGGAGATGCGCGACTGGGGCGGCCGCTGCACGGTGATCGCACCGGGCATGGTCGACACGGCGTTCTTCAGCGAGGCCAAGCCCGACAAACTGCAGCCCCAAGACGTGGCGGATGCGGTGATGCTGGCGCTGAATGCCGAGTCGCGCTGCGGCATCCGCGAGATCTTCATGATGCCGCAGAACTAGTCCGACGCGAAATGCGCCGACACCTGGCGGAGATGCGGCCGCCGGCGGTGTTCGAACAGGTACAATCCCTGCCAGGTGCCAAGCTCCACGTGGCCATCCTGGACCGGTATCGACAGGCTGACCGGTAGCACCGACGCCTTGATATGCGCCGGCATATCGTCGGGACCTTCCATCACGTGCCGCAGGTAGGCCATCGCGGGATCGTCCGCCGGTGGCACGAGGCGATCGAAGAACGCGGCAAGGTCGCGCTGCACATCGGGATCGGCGTTTTCCTGGATCAGCAGCGAGCAAGAGGTATGCCGCACGAAAAGCGTCAGCAGGCCGTCGCCCCGGCCGTCGATCCAGTCCGAGACCTGCCCGGTGAACTCGTAGAGACCGGGCCCGGTGGTCGAAATCTCGAGCCGCGTGCGGCTCATTCCAAACGGTCCGCCGCGCCGGCCTCTGCGCTGCCAGCCTCGGCCAGCGCCAGCGCGGCGGTTTGCGGTGTGCTGCCGCGCGCGGTGGGCGACGCGACGAAGCTCGTCTTGTCGGCGCTGCGCACCTCGCCACGGGCGCGCATCCGCCAGAGCGTGAAGAGGATGATCAGGATATGCGCGCCGTTGGTGGTCAGGAACAGCCCCGAAACGCCCAGGCTCCACATGCCGACACCGGCGATCAGGGGCCCGACGATGGCCCCCACCCCGTAGACCAGCAGCAGCCCGCCGCTGGTCTGGATATAGGTGCCGGGTGCGGCGTGATCGTTGGCATGGGCCACGATCACCGGGTACATGGCGTAGATCGACGCGCCGAAAATGCAGCCCAGGACCATGTTCGCCGCCCGGCCCTCTGGCACCAGCAGGATGAACGACAGATCGGCGGCGACGCCGACAGCCGCGAGGCCAAGCAGGACCTTGCGCCGGTCCATCTTGTCGGACAGGTAGCCGACGGGCATCTGCGCCAGGGCACCCGCAAGGATCGGCAGGCTCGAGAACATGGCGATCGCCGTCAGCAGCAGCCCGATACGGTCGGCATAGACCGCCGCCAGCGTGCCGAAGGCGCTGTTCGACACGCCCACCATCAGCACCCCGAACACCGCCACCGGCGAGTTGCGCCAAAGCGCCTTGATGTCCAATTTCACCGAAACCAGCGGTTTGGGCGTTGTGGTCGAGGTCATCGCCGTCGGCACCAGCGACAGGCAATAGAAGATCGCCGGCAGCACGAAGAACAGGAAGCCGGTCGTGTCGCCGAGCGTCAGCGCCATCTGCCCGCCGGTCGAGGCCACCAGGTTGACCATGGTGTAGACGCCGAAGATGCGCCCGCGCGTCGCGGGGTCCGCGCGCTCGTTCATCCAGCTTTCCACGATCATCGCGGCACCGGCGAAGCAGAAGCCGCAGGCGCTGCGCAGGACGATCCAGACCCATGCCTCGACGACGACCAGCGAGCCGAGGATCGAGATCGCGGCAAAAGAGGACATTACGCTGAAGGCACGGATATGGCCGACCTTCGAGACCAGGGCGGGGGTGAAAATGCAGCCCAGCACGTAACCCAGCGCCCAGCCGGTGCCCAAGAGACCCAGCGCGATCGCCGAAAACCCCTCGGCCGAGCCGCGCACCGGCAGGATCAGGCTGTTCATGCCGCCGGCAAACAGCAGAAAGCCGGAGCCCAGAAGCAGGGCGGAGATCGGCAATATCTGTCGCAGCATAGGGCGTGCGGCCTCCCGTCCTGGAACCGGCAGGTTCAAGGCCTAGCGGATTTCACACAGGGGCGCCAGTTGCGCCCCGGCCTTCCGGACGGGGCGCCAAGGATCGGTCGGCCCTAGCCGGCTGCGACGAAGCTGACGGTCGCGCCGGATTTCTCGAGCACTTTCAGAATCTGCTTACCCAACTTGACCTGGTGGGCCTTCTGCGCAGCGACGGCTGCCCTGATGTCCTGCGCGCTTGCATCGGGATGGGCGATCTTGTGGCTTTGTGTCAGTACAATCCGACCGACCCGCCGCGCCGCCTGGCGAAGCGCTTTCTGCTCGGGCGTCAGGCCCGGATTCTCGTCTGCCTCTGGAGTAGTGTCCAACATGGGATGGTGTCCTTGAAGGGCCGTCTGCGCGGCCTGATGGCGCGGGCGGTAATAAGTCCCGCAGCTTTCTTGTTACGCTTGTTTCGGATTGCCGCAAAAGAAATTTCGCACGCCGCGTCTCGGCGCCCGCCCCGGCGTGCATCGGCGCCACGCTCTCCGCCGGCGCCGGATCCCAGTCGATGGCGTCCGAACTCGTCTCGGGGATCGGGGGGGATCAGTCGAAGATTGCGTCGCCCTGTTGGTCGATCAGGCTTTTTGCCTTGTGGAGCGAGGTCTGGATCGCCTCCTCCAGCGAACTGCAGACATCGGCGCGGATCATGTCATGACGCTTCACCTCGCCGTCGATCTCTTTCTCGATCCGCGCCACAACGCGGTAGCCGCCGCCTTCCTTGGCCGGTTCGGGGTAGATGCTGAATTCCTTGTGAATTTCGGGCGGAGCGGCCGATGCGCCACTGCTGCCGCCGCCGCCGAACAGCTTGGACCAGAGTGACATGAGCGTGCTCCTCAGATTATCGCTGGACACGTACTACTGATCGAGAAAACTCCGCAACTTGCGGCTTCGGCTTGGATGCTTCAGCTTGCGCAGCGCCTTCGCCTCGATCTGCCGGATGCGTTCGCGGGTCACCGAAAACTGCTGGCCGACTTCTTCCAGCGTGTGGTCGGTGTTCATGCCGATGCCGAAGCGCATCCGCAGCACCCGCTCCTCGCGCGGGGTCAGTGAGGCAAGAACCCGCGTCGTGGTCTCTTTCAGGTTCTCCTGAATGGCCGAATCCAGCGGCAGGATCGCGTTCTTGTCCTCGATGAAATCGCCGAGCTGCGAATCCTCCTCGTCGCCGATGGGGGTCTCGAGGGAGATCGGCTCCTTGGCGATCTTCATCACCTTGCGGACCTTCTCGAGCGGCATCTGCAGCTTCTCGGCCAG
>JAHELH010000204.1 GCA_024644285.1 Paracoccaceae bacterium
AGGTTCGGCAGGTAGGCCATGACCTGCGGTGGTACGCCGTAATGGCCGTCGGTGGCGACATAGGTGATCTTGTGGCCATTCTCGGCCAGCCAGTCGTCGGCATCCGTCATCTTGTGCAATTCGTGGATCTCGAAATGCGGCGCCATGGCATCCCGCATCCGCTGCGTGGCATTGCCGATCAGCAGCAGGTCCGCGCGGGCCATCAGCTGTCTTCCCGGACGGTCTGACGCTGGGTGCCCAGACCCTGGATATGGACCTCCATCACGTCACCCTTCTTCAGATAGACGGGGTCCGGCTTCATCCCCATGCCGACGCCCGGCGGCGTGCCGGTCGAGATCACGTCGCCCGGATGCAGCGTGAACAGCTGGCTGAGATGGCTGACGATCTGCGCGACGGTGAAGATCATTGTCTTCGTATTGCCGGTCTGCATCCGCTTGCCGTTCACGTCGAGATGCATGTCGAGGGTCTGGACGTCCGCGATCTCGTCCTTTGTCACCAGCCACGGCCCGGTCGGGCCGAAGGTGTCGCAGGACTTTCCCTTGGTCCACTGCCCGGTCAGCTTGGTCTGGAAATGCCGTTCCGACACGTCGTTGCAGACGCAGTATCCGGCGACATAGTCCAGCGCGTCGCCCTCGGACACGTACTTGCATGCCCTGCCGATCACCACGCCCAGTTCGACCTCCCAGTCGGTATGGCTCGAGCCGCGCGGCATGACCACGTCGTCGTTGGGTCCGACGACGGCCGAGTTGGCCTTCATGAACAGGATCGGGTGCTCGGGGATCGGCAGGTTCGATTCCGCGGCATGGTCGGCATAGTTCAGACCGATGCACATGAATTTGCCGATTTTTCCGACGCAAGGGCCGAGGCGGGGATCGGTCATCACCACGGACAGGCCGTCGACGTCGATCGCCCGGATGCGGTCAAGCTCGGCCTCGCCGAGGATGTCGCCGGCGATGTCGTCGACATGGGCTGACAGGTCGCGGATGTTGCCGTCGGCGTCGATCAGGCCGGGTTTTTCTTCGCCGGGATTGCCGTAGCGGACGAGTTTCATGTTTCTGTCCTTTCAGTGGTTGTCGCGCGGCACGTGCCTGCGCGAGATGTCCTTGTGGTCATCTGCGCCGCGCAGGGTCATGCCTTGGGCGAAGGGCTGGACCCGGTCGCGGAAGATGTCCTGCCACGGCGTCTGGCTGGGCGGGATGGGGTAGCCGTCGCCGAGCTTTGCGCGCCGGGCCTCCAGCTCGGCCTCGTCCACCAGAATGTTCGCGGTACAGGCCCTGAGGTCGATGCGCAGCCGGTCGCCGGTCTGCACCAGCGCCAGCCCGCCGCCGTCGGCGGCCTCGGGCGAGGCGTTGAGGATCGAGGGCGAGCCGGAGGTTCCCGACTGCCGCCCGTCGCCGATGCAGGGCAGGGCGTGAATGTCGCGCTTCAGCAGGTAGGCGGGCGGACGCATGTTCACCACCTCGGCCCCGCCGGGATAGCCCTTGGGCCCGGCGCCGCGCATGATCAGGATGCAGTGCGCGTCGATATCAAGGCTCTCGTCGTCGATGCGGGCGTGGAAATCCTCGGGCCCGTCGAAAACCACCGCGCGGCCCTCGAAGGCCATGGGATTGTCGGGGTTCTCCAGATAGCGTTTGCGAAATTCCGGGCCGATCACGCTGGTCTTCATGATCGCGCTGTCGAAGAGGTTGCCGGTGAGGTTCAGGAAGCCCGCGTCCTTGAGCATCGGTTTCGACACCGGCTTGATGACGTCCTGATTTTCTGACCGCCGTTCGCCGCAATTCTCGGCCATTGTCTTGCCGTTCACCGTCATGGCGTCGGGATGCGGCAAGAGGCCGGCCTCCAGCAGCTCGCCGATGACCGCCGGAACGCCGCCGGCGCGGTGGTAATCCTCGCCCAGGTATTCGCCGGCGGGCTGCAGATTGACAAGGAGCGGCACGTTGTAGCCGACCTTCTGCCAGTCGTCATTGGTCAGCGGCACGCCCAGGTGCCGGGCGATGGCGTTGAGGTGAATGGGCGCGTTGGTCGAGCCGCCGATGGCGGAGTTGACGACGATCGCGTTCTCGAAGGCTTCTCGCGTCATGATCGCGGAGGGCCGCATGTCGGTCCAGACCTCTTCGATGATCTGAAGGCCGGTGCGATAGGCGATCTGGCCGCGCTCGCGGTAGGGCGCGGGGATGGCAGCGGAGCCGGGAAGCTGCATCCCCAGGGCCTCGGCGAGGCTATTCATCGTGGTCGCCGTGCCCATGGTGTTGCAGTACCCCGTGGACGGCGCGGAAGAGGCGACAAGGTCCATCATGCCGGCATCGTCGATCTCGCCGGCAGCGTGAAGTTCGCGCGCCTTCCACATGATCGTGCCCGACCCGGTGCGCTCGCCCCGGTGCCAGCCGTTCAGCATCGGACCCACTGACAGAGCGATGGCGGGGATATTGACGGTGGCGGCGGCCATCAGTAGGGCCGGCGTGGTCTTGTCGCAGCCGATATTCAGCACGACGCCGTCGATCGGATAGCCGAACAGCGTTTCCACCAGCGACAGGTAGGCCAGGTTGCGGTCGAGCATCGCGGTGGGGCGCTTGCCGGTTTCCTGGATCGGGTGGACCGGGATCTCGATGACCGTGCCGCCGGCGGCGATGACGCCGTCGCGCACCCGCTTCGACAGCTCGATGTGGTGGCGGTTGCACGGCGAAAGGTCGCTGCCGGTCTGGGCGATGCCGATGATCGGCTTGCCGGATTGCAGCTCTTCCCGGGTGAGGCCGTAATTGAGGTAGCGCTCGAGATAGAGCGCCGTCATCTCGGTGTTGTCGGGGTTGTTGAACCAGGTCTGGCTGCGAAGCTTGGGTTTGTCGGTCATGGGCGTGTGCCTTGTTGCAGGCGGCGGACGGGGGCCAGCCCCCGGACCCCCGAGGTATTTAGGAGCCAAAGATGGACGGGGCTTGTGTCATTGGCCGGACCAGCCGCCGTCGATGATGTGCGCATGGCCGGTGGTGAAGGCGCTTTCGTCGCTGGCGAGGTAGACGACGAGGGCGGCGATCTCCTCGGCCTTGGCCACGCGACCCATCGGCTGGCGGGCGACGAACTGTTCCAGCGCGGCCTCGTAGCTGCCGAGCTTTTCGCCCAGTTCCTTCACCCGGTCGTGCCAGGACGGGCTTTCGACCGTGCCCGGGCAGATGCAGTTGCAGCGGATGCCCTGTTTTATGTAGTCGACGGCCACGGACTTGGTGAGGCCGATCACCGCGGCCTTGGTGGCGCCGTAGATGAAGCGGTTCGGCGCGCCGATCACGGACGAGCAGGCCGAGGACATGTTGATGATCGAGCCGTGCCCGCGTTCCAGCATCCCGGGCAGCGCGGCGCGGATCGTGCGGTATTGCGAGCGCACGTTGAGGTCGAAGGCGAAATCCCACTCGGCATCGGTGGCCTCGAGCACGGTGCCGTGGTGGACGAAACCCGCGCAGTTGAACAGGACGTCAGGATTTGCGCGCGCCACGCCCTCGGACACCGCCGCGTCGGCGCGGACGTCGAGGGCGAAGGTCTCGATATTGGCGTGTTCCAGATCGGCCAGGGCTTCGGCATTGAGATCGGTGGCGAAGACCTGTGCGCCGGCTTCCGCCATCGCCAGAGCCGAGGCGCGGCCGATGCCCTGTGCGGCAGCGGTCACCAAGGCACGTTTGCCCGCAAGGCGTTGATCTGCCATGACGATCCCCCGATTGTCCTTCGCTTTGGCGGTCCTTCCGGCGGCGCGGCGCGCGACCGCGGGCAAGGTCCGCAAAACAGGCCTATTCCAAAGCCTTGCGAAAAGCTAGGGTCGTCTGCGGGTCGCAAGCAGTGAGGGATTTCATGGCAAGGATCGCGGTTCTGGGTACCGGGCTGATGGGCGCACGGATGGCGCGAAATCTGCTGCAGGCGGGACACGAGGTGGCGGCCTGGAACCGCAGCCCGGCCAAAGCGCGGGCGCTGGCAGGCGACGGCGCGCAGGCGAGCGACAGCGCCGCCGAGGCGGTCATGGGGGCGGACTTCGTCATCACCATGCTGAGTGACGGAACCGCCACGGGGGCGATGATCGGCGACAATGCCGTGACGGACGCCTTGCGAGAGGGCGCCGTATGGCTCGACATGTCCTCGATCAAGCCGGAAGAGGCGCGCGCGCAGGCGGCGCATCTGCAGGGCCTCGGCTTCGCGCATCTCGACGCGCCGGTGTCCGGCGGCACCAAGGGCGCCGAGGCGGGCTCGCTGGCGATCATGGTGGGCGGCGAGGTGGCGGTCTTCGAGCGGGCAGCGCCGGTCTTCGCGGCGATGGGGCGCGCGGTACATGTGGGTCCGGCGGGCGCGGGGCAGTTGGCCAAGCTGGCGAACCAGGCCATCGTGGCGGTGACCATCGGCGTGGTCGCCGAGGCGATGCTGCTGTTGCAGAAGGGCGGTGCGGACCCGGCGGCGGTGCGTCGGGCGCTGAAAGGCGGCTTTGCCGACAGCGTGATCCTGCAGCAGCACGGGGAACGGATGACCGAGGGGAATTTCCAGCCCGGCGGGTTGTCGAAGTTCCAGCTTAAGGATCTGGAGAACGCGATGGGCGAGGCCGGCAAATACGGGCTGCGCCTGCCGCTGACCGGGCAATTGCGCGACCGGTTCGAAACGCTCTGCCGCGAGATGGATGGCGGCGACCTGGACCATTCGGCGATCTATCTGGAGCTCAAGCGGCAGAACGGGATGGAGGGCTGAGCGGTGCGCAAGGTTCTGATCATCGGCGGCGGCGGCATGGTGGGGCAGAAACTGGCCCGTCATCTGGCGGCTGAGGGGCTGAACG
>JAHELH010000205.1 GCA_024644285.1 Paracoccaceae bacterium
GCCGCGAAGAGACCTATCTGGAAGCGAAGTTCGGAGACAAATACCGCGCGCTTCTGCGCGCGACGCGGCGCTGGCTGTGAGCGGGACGCGACCCGCGCGCGGCGCTGTGGACAGCGCCGGGCCGGAGGGCTAAACCGGGCCAGCCCAGACACCTGCCCGGACCCCCCGCATGGCCAGCCTGAACGACATCCGCAGCACTTTCCTGGACTATTTCGGGCGCAACGGCCACGAGATCGTTGCCTCGAGCCCGCTGGTGCCGCGCAACGACCCCACCCTCATGTTCGTCAACTCGGGCATGGTGCAGTTCAAGAACCTGTTTACCGGGGTCGAGCACTGCGACTACACCCGCGCCGCGACGGCGCAGAAATGCGTCCGCGCCGGCGGCAAGCACAACGATCTCGACAACGTAGGCTATACCGCCCGGCACCACACCTTCTTTGAAATGCTGGGCAATTTCAGCTTCGGCGATTACTTCAAGGACGCCGCGATCCCCTATGCCTGGGAGTTGCTGACGAAGGATTTCGGCATCGACGCCTCGCGGATGCTGACGACGATCTACCACACCGACGACGAGGCCTTCGAGATCTGGAAGAAGGTCGGCGTGCCGGAAGACCGGATCATCCGCATCGCAACGTCGGACAATTTCTGGCAGATGGGACCCACCGGCCCCTGCGGCCCCTGCACCGAGATCTTCTACGACCACGGCGAGCACATCCCCGGCGGCCCGCCCGGCAGCCCCGACGAGGACGGCGACCGGTTCATCGAGATCTGGAACATCGTCTTCATGCAGAACGAGCAGTTCGAGGACGGCTCGATGCGTGCGCTCGACATGCAGTCGATCGACACCGGCATGGGGCTGGAGCGGATCGGCGCGCTCTTGCAGGGCAAGCACGACAATTACGACACCGACCTGATGCGGTCGCTGATCGAGGCGTCGGCGCATGCCTCGTCGACCGATCCGGACGGCGAGGGCAACGTGCACCACCGGGTCATCGCCGATCACCTGCGCTCGACCTCGTTCCTGATCGCCGACGGAGTGATGCCGTCGAATGAGGGCCGCGGCTACGTCCTGCGCCGGATCATGCGGCGCGCGATGCGCCACGCGCACCTGCTGGGGGCGCAGGACCCGGTGATGTACCGGCTGGTGCCGGCGCTGGTGGGCCAGATGGGCCAGGCCTATCCCGAGCTGGGCCGCGCACAGGCGCTGATCACCGAGACGCTGAAGCTGGAGGAGACCCGGTTCAAGACGACGCTGGACCGCGGTCTGAAGCTCTTGGACGAAGAACTCGAGAAGTTGCCCGAAGGCGCCGACCTGCCGGGCGAGACGGCGTTCAAGCTCTATGACACCTACGGCTTTCCGCTGGATCTGACCCAGGACGCGCTGCGCGAGCGCGGCCGCGGCGTCGCCATCGGCGGCTTCGACGCGGCGATGGAGGCGCAGAAGGCCAAGGCCCGCGCCGCCTGGGCGGGGTCTGGCGAGACCGCGGACGCCACGGTCTGGTTCGACATCGCCGAGGAAAAAGGGCCGACCGAGTTCCTGGGCTACGACACCGAGACCGCCGAGGGCCAGATCATCGCGCTGGTCAAGGACGGCAAGCGCGCCAACACCGCGCAGAAGGGCGACCAGGTGCAGATCGTCGTCAACCAGACGCCGTTCTACGCCGAGGCCGGCGGCCAGGTTGGCGATACCGGGATGCTGCGGACCGAGACCGGCACGGCGCGGATCGCCGACACCCGCAAGGTGGCCGGCGTCTTCATCCATGTCGCCGAGGTCACCGAAGGCGAAATCGCACCGGGTGCGGCCGCCGAGCTGGACGTTGATCACGCGCGGCGCACGGCGATCCGCGCCAACCACTCGGCGACGCATCTGTTGCACGAGGCGCTGCGCCAGACACTGGGCGAGCACGTGGCGCAGCGCGGCTCGCTGAACGCGCCGGACCGGCTGCGCTTCGATTTCAGCCACGCCAAGGCGCTTGAGCGCGACGAACTGGCCCGCGTCGAGGAAGAGGTCAACGCCTTCATCCGCCAGAACGCGCCCGTCGAGACCCGGATCATGACGCCGGACGACGCTCGCGCCATCGGCGCGCAGGCGCTGTTCGGCGAGAAATACGGCGACGAGGTCCGCGTGGTCAGCATGGGCCGGGCCGAGACCGGCAAGGGCCTGGACAAGCAAACCTATTCCATCGAGCTTTGCGGCGGTACCCATGTGCGCCAGACCGGCGATATCGGGCTTTGCGTGGTGCTGGGCGATAGCGCGTCAAGCGCGGGCGTGCGCCGGATCGAGGCGCTGACCGGGCAGGCGGCGCTCGATCACCTGGAGGCGCAGGCCGACCGGCTGAACCAGGTCGCCGAGGCGCTGCGCTGCGGCCCCGGCGAGGCGGTGGCGCGGGTCAAGGCGCTGCTCGACGAACGCAAGGTTCTGACCAACGAGTTGGCGCAGCTGCGCCGCGAGATGGCGATGGCCGGCGGCGGCGAGAAACGGGCGCCCGAGGCAGAGCAGGTGAACGGCACCGCCTTTCTGGCGCAGGTGCTCAGCGGCGTGTCAGGCAAGGACCTGCCCACGCTGATCGACAGCCACAAGGAAAAGCTTGGCTCGGGCGCGATCCTGCTGATCGCCGAGGCCGGCGGCAAGGCGGCGGTGGCCGCCGGCGTGACCGACGATCTGACGGCCGAATTGTCGGCGGTGGACCTGGTCAGGGCCGCGGTGGCCGAACTGGGCGGCAAGGGCGGCGGCGGCCGGCCCGACCTGGCCCAGGGCGGCGGCAAGGATGCGAGCAATGCCGAAGCGGCCATCGCGGCGGCACGCAAGCTGGTGGAGGGTTGAGCAATGGGCGCTTTCTGGATCGCGCATGTCCACGTGACCGACGAAGAAACCTACGGCAAATACGCCAGGATCGCGACCGAGGCGATCACCGATCACGGCGGCGTCTTCCTGGCCCGTGGCGGCCGGCACGTGCAGCTGGAGGGCCGCGACCGGGCCCGTAACGTTGTGGCGCGGTTCCCCAGTCTGGAAAAGGCGGTGGAATGCTACAACTCGCCCCAATACCAGGAGGCCCTGAAATTCGCCAAGGCCTCTGCCGAGCGCGACCTCGTCGTGGTCGAGGAGGTCTGAACGGCCCGGGCCCGGTGATCTGCCCCAGCGATTTGGCCCATGATCAGGGCGGCCCGTTGCGCCCGCGAGCGTACCTGCAAGATATAGCGTAGATAATCGGCTGCCGCGGTCGCGTCACGTTGAGAATTTGCCCGACCCGGCCATGTGTGATACACTTTATACGCGCAACAGCCACTGGGCATGCTCTGATAGGGCGAGATCTCGATTGAGCATTTTAAATGTTTGCCGCGCAATCTTAAGCTAGCCATCCCGCTGCGCTCCTGAGGGGTGCGCCGGGGTATTTCAAAGGAGGTATTTTCGATGTCATTTGCCGACCTCAACGTGTTTGTCACCGCGCTGGACGATCCCTGCAAGATCAGCGGCCGCACCTGGTACATCAACATCTACAATTGCGACGGGTCGATCCTGCGGTATTGCGGACGGGAATACGCGGTTATCCGCGCGCCCTGCGGACACCGCCACATTCGCGTACCGCCGGGCTGTTACCGGATCAACGCGGTCTGGAGCTTCGCCCTCGGCAACGGGTTCTACTACGTGAACCACTTCACCGACAGCGCGGTGGTTCAGGCGTGCTGCGACAAGCATCAATGCGTCACCCTGTTCAACCCGCATATCCACCGCTGCGGCCGGATATACCTAGCCGCGCTGCAAGACGCGGTGTTGCAGGATGCGTTGCCCAAGGAGCTTGCACAGGAAGCGCAGCGCGCCAACGAAGCGGTTCTGGAGCTATTGCCGAAGCCGTTCCGCGGCGGCGAGGTGGACATGCTGGACGAGATCGAGCGACGCGTCCGCGAGGCCGAGAAGAAGGGCAAGGACAAAGACAAGGACAACCTGGGCGTCTTCGGGCCCGATTGATCGCGGCTCAGGCGCTGGCGCGGGCCTGGCGCTTGCGCTCGTGCGGGTCGAGGAAGCGCTTGCGCAGGCGGATCGCCTTGGGCGTGACCTCGACCAGTTCGTCGTCGTCGATATAGGCGATGGCCTGTTCCAGCGTCATCCGCACCGGCGTGGTCAGCCGCACCGCCTCGTCGGTGCCGGAGGCGCGGACGTTGGTCAGCTTCTTGCCCTTCAGCGGGTTCACCTCCAGGTCGTTGTCGCGGGAATGCTCGCCGATGATCATACCGGTATAGACCGGCTCCTGCGCGCCGATGAACATCCGGCCGCGGTCTTCGAGGTTCCACAGCGCGTAGGCGACCGAGGTGCCGTTCTCCATCGAGATCAGCACGCCCTGGCGGCGCCCGGGGATCGGTCCCTTGTAGGGCGCCCAGCCGTGGAACACCCGGTTCAGCACGCCGGTGCCGCGTGTGTCGGTCAGGAACTCGCCGTGATAGCCGATCAGCCCGCGCGACGGCACATGGGCGATGATGCGGGTCTTGCCGGCACCGGACGGCTTCATCTCGACCAGGTCGCCGCGGCGCGGGCCGGTGATCTTCTCGATCACGGTACCTGAGAACTCGTCGTCGACGTCGATGGTGACTTCCTCGATGGGCTCCATCTGCTGGCCGTTTTCTTCCCGCATCAGCACCTGCGGGCGCGAGATGGAAAGCTCGAAACCTTCGCGGCGCATGTTCTCGATCAGCACGCCCATCTGCAATTCGCCGCGCCCGGCCACCTCGAAGGCCTCGCCGCCCGGCGTGTCGGTGACGCGGATGGCGACGTTGCTTTCGGCCTCTTTCATCAG
>JAHELH010000206.1 GCA_024644285.1 Paracoccaceae bacterium
CTGAAACGGAAACGGCGGTTGATCTGCTGCCACTGATCAACCGCCGCCCTCGTCCCGTTTCCGGGATATGTCCGACTGCGCGCGCCACCTGGGGGGATGTCTGCTCGCCCGCGCGCCGGATCTCCTAGTTCGATGAAAGCGGGTGCCTGTATGAAGCCTGACTTTTCTTGGGAGTGTGTGGGGTCTTGCGTCGCCCCGTTTGTCCCGTCCTCATCGTGTGCTAAGGGATTGCATGGGAATTAATGGAAATCAACTATAAATTTGCCCGAACCGCCACTGTATGTTGTTTTTGAGGCGCCGCGAACACAAGCGGTTGTGCCAGGATTGAAAGCAAATCCACATCATGTAGTGCAACCTTCGAGTGCTACTGCAATATGTAGTACAAATAATTCAGGCTTTAGAAGTGCCATTAATTCCCAAAAAAATCTCAGGAAGATCGGTGGAAGGGGCATTTCGCCGGTTCGAGGTCACGCGTCGCGATAGCATACCGGAGGAATCGCGCATTATTTCCACCGATTCAGTCGGCGCGCATCCCGGTGCCATGAATTCCCAGCCGGGACAGAAGGCCTGTTCGGTCATCTTCTCGCGACGGCGCTTCCGATCGGCGCACCAGTCCGCTACGCCATCCCGCCGGCCACCAGCCGCGCGGCAAGCTGGGCGTAGGCCTCGGCGGCCGGACCCTCCCCCGCCGCGACGGGGGTGCCGGCATCGCCGGCCAGCCGCACGGACAAGTCCAGCGGCAATTCGCCCAGGAACGGTATGCCCAGCGTCTGCGCCTCGGCGCGGACGCCGCCATGGCCGAAGATATGCGCTTCGTGCCCGCAATTTGGACAGACATACAACGACATGTTCTCGATCAGCCCCAAAACCGGGGTCTTCAGCGTGGCGAACATGTCTATGGCCTTGCGCGCATCCAAAAGCGCCACGTCCTGCGGCGTCGAGACCACCAGCGCGCCGGTCATCTGCGTCCGCTGGCACAAGGTCAGTTGAACGTCGCCGGTGCCGGGCGGCAGGTCGACGATCAGCACGTCCTGCTTGCCCCACTGCACCTGCCCCAGCATTTGCTGCAGCGCGCCCATCAGCATCGGCCCGCGCCAGACCACCGCCCTGGCGGGATCGACCATCAGGCCGATAGACATCAGGGTGACGCCATGGGCAGTGAGCGGGATGATGGTCTTGCCGTCGGGCGAGCCCGGGCGCTGGCTGACACCCATCATCCGCGGCTGGCTGGGGCCGTATATGTCGGCGTCCAGCAGGCCGACGCGTCTGCCCTGACGGGCCAGCGCCACGGCCAGGTTCGAGGAGACGGTCGACTTCCCGACGCCGCCCTTGCCGCTGGCCACTGCAACGATGCGATCCACCCCGGCCACCTTCGCCGGACCCTGGCTCGCTGTCGGGTGTCGCCCGATCTTGAGGTCCGGTGGCGGGCTTTTTTGCTGCGGCGCAGCAGGACCGTGGGCCGTCAGAACCACCGAAACGCTGGTGACGCCGGGCAGCGCGGCCACGGCTTTTTCGGCCTCCAGGCACGTCTGCTCGAGTTCGCGGGCGGCATCCGGGCTGGGCGCTTCAAGCACGAATCGTACCACGCCGCCCTCGACGCTCAGTGCGCGGACCATGTCAGCTGTGACGGGATCGCCACCATCGGGCAGCTTAACCCCCTCAAGCACTTGACGAATTTTTGCGGCATCCGGGCCCATGTGTCCAATTCCCGCCTGATCTTTCAGCAATAGGTGTTAGCTTTTCGGCAAAGGACAACCCCTCGCCGCAAGACCGCCCAATTTTCCGGCAAAGCGCTGGAAGGCGCCCCTACGTCAGCTTTGCTTACGCTGCATAGCGGCATTTCGAAGATTGGCGATTGTGCATGTGCAGCATCGGAATAGATTGACTGTCAACAGCAGGCGATAGCGCTAACGCAACCCAAGACGCTCCGCCTGTGCAACTTAGGAAAGGTCAGAATGATGGCTTTCGCACATGAAATCTCGAAGACCGAAGCCGGTCTTGTCGAACGTATCACCGCCGCGATCGCGTCCTACCGCGATGCCCGCCAGGTGAACGCGCAGAAAAAGGCGGTCTACCGCGAAACGCTGCGCGAACTGAAATCCCTGGGCCCGCGCGAGCTGGCCGATATCGGCCTGGCTGCCTCGGACATCGAGCGCATCGCCCGCGAGGCCGCCTACGGCGTGTAACGACCGGATACAGGCGCCCTTCCTCCTCCCTGGGCTGTCTGTTCCTGGCGGCGATATCCACCTCCTCCCGGATGTCGCCGCCATCTTTCTTCGGGAGCGCAAGCTCCGCGACCAGAAACCGGGCGCACGCTTCTTCCTCCCCAAGCCGTGCGGCCCATATCACGAACGGCGGTGTCTCCTCCCAGGCACCGCCGTTTTCCATTTCAGCGACTGATCAGCGCCCCCCGGCAGCTATCCACAGACCGGATGATGCGCAGGCATGCCGTCAGAAGTGGTCGCCGCAGGGCCGGATGCGTCAGGTGTTGAACAGAAAATGCAGCACGTCGCCCTCCTGGACCACGTAGCTTTTGCCCTCGACCCGCATTTTTCCCGCATCTTTGGCCGCCTGCTCGCCGCCAAGCGAGACGAAATCGTCGTAGGAAATCGTCTCGGCGCGGATGAAGCCACGCTCGAAATCGCCGTGAATCACGCCGGCGGCCTGCGGCGCGCGGGTCCCTTTCGGGATCGTCCAGGCCCGCGCCTCCTTGGGTCCGACGGTGAAATAGGTCTGGAGACCCAACAATTCGTGCCCGGCGCGGATCAGCCGGTCCAGCCCGGCTTCTTCCAGTCCGAGTTCGGAGAGGAACATTTCCGCCTCTTCCCGGTCAAGCTGCGCGATCTCCTCCTCGATCTTGGCAGATATCACGACGGTGGCGGCGCCCTGCCCCGCCGCCATCTTCTCGACGGCCTGCGAATAGGCGTTTCCGCTGGCGGCATCCTCCTCGGCGACATTGCAGACGTAGAGGATCGGCTTGCTTGTCAGCAATTGAAGCGACTTCCAGGCGCGCGCATCCTCCTCAGCCACTTCGACGCTGCGGGCCGGCTTTGCCTGCTCCAGCGCTGAAAGCGCCGCCTTTAACAGGCGCTCTTGCTGTACCGCCTCCTTGTCGCCACCGCGGACCTTGCGCGACAGCCCCTGCAGGCGTTTCTCGATGCTCTCGATATCCGCCAGCATCAATTCGGTTTCGACGACTTCGGCATCGGCCACCGGATCGGTCCGGCCATCGACATGGGTCACGTCGTCATCCTCGAAACACCGCAGCACATGGGCGATGGCGTCGCATTCGCGGATATTGGCGAGGAACTGGTTGCCCAGGCCCTCGCCACGGCTTGCGCCCTTCACCAGCCCGGCGATGTCGACAAAGGTCATCTGTGTCGGGATAATCGCCTTCGACTTGCCGATTTCGGCCAACTTGTCGAGCCGCGCGTCGGGCACCGCCACAGCGCCGACATTGGGCTCGATGGTGCAGAACGGAAAATTCGCGGCCTGAGCCGCCGCGGTGCGCGTCAAAGCGTTGAACAGCGTCGACTTGCCCACGTTCGGCAACCCGACGATCCCGGTCCTGAACCCCATCTGCTCCGCTCCTGCCTCTTGATGCGCGCGCATCTAGGGTTCCGGGGCCTGCGCGGTCAAGCCCGTCCGCGCCGTCTCAGATTCGCCGGCGCTCGCGCCGGTCTTCACGGGCGTGGAAGATGATCGCCCAGGCCAGGATGATGAACATCGGGTGCGTCAGGCCGCCGGAGAAGATGATGGCGGGGATCCAGATCAGAAATGTCAGGATCGCGAGGATCGGCCGCCCGGTCAGCAGGATCGAGACCGGCGGCAGAAGTATGGCGAGCAAGTAGTTCATGACGCAGTAGATAGGCAGGCCGGCCCGGCTTTCCACCCATTGATTTCCCCGCGCACCTGACGCAAACCCGGGCGACAACTACCGGGGGGCAGGAATGACTCGGATCGACGCCAAGTTCGCCGCGCTGCGCGCCGAGGGGCGAAAGGCCTTCGTGGCCTACGTGATGGCCGGGGATCCGGATTACGCCACCTCGCTTGAGATTGTGAAGGGGCTGCCCGGCGCCGGCGTCGACATCATCGAGCTTGGCATGCCGTTCACCGACCCGATGGCCGACGGACCGACGATCCAGCTGGCCGGCCAGCGCGCGCTGGAAGGCGGGCAGACCCTGCAACGGACGCTGGACATGGCCACCGAGTTCCGAAAGGCCGACAAGACCACGCCGATCGTGATGATGGGTTACTACAACCCGATCTATTCGCGCGGCGTCGACCGGTTCCTTGCGGATGCCAGGGACGCCGGCATCGACGGTCTGATCGTCGTCGACCTGCCGCCGGAAGAAGATGACGAGCTGTGCATTCCGGCGCAGAAAGCAGGTCTGAATTTCGTCCGCCTGGCGACACCGACCACCGACGACAGGCGGTTGCCGAAAGTTCTGCAGAACACCTCCGGCTTCGTCTATTACGTCTCGATCACCGGCATCACCGGTGCGGCGGATGCCCAGGCCGCGGACGTCGGGCCCGAAGTGGCCCGGATCAAGGCGCAGACCGATCTGCCGGTGATCGTCGGCTTCGGCATCAAGACGCCGGAAGCCTCTAAGGCCATCGCGGGGATCGCCGACGGGGCGGTGGTGGGCAGTGCGATCGTCGAAAAAATCGGCAAGGGCGAAAGCCCCGGCGACGTGCTTGCCTTCGTCGCAACGCTGGCCGACGGCGCGCATCGAGCATGACGCGGCCCGAGGCCCGAGACCTGCTGCACGCCTGGGATACCGGCG
>JAHELH010000207.1 GCA_024644285.1 Paracoccaceae bacterium
GAATGCGCGCGGCGGCATCCGCTGATCTCGACCGACAACCTGCTGGGCGGGCTGTGGGACGGCGAGGATGGCGATATCGACCCCGCGCAGCTGTGCCAGGCTTTGGCCTTCCATGCCCGCCGCGCCGGGGCCGAAGTGCATCGCCACACCGCCGTCACCGGGCTGACCCAGAAGGCCGACGACACCTGGACGGTGGAGACGACGAAGGGCAGCATCGACGCCGATATCGTTGTCAACGCCTGCGGCTACCGGGTGAACGAGGTCGGCGCGATGATGGGGGTGCAACACCCTGTCGCCTCGATGGAGCACCAGTATTTCGTCACCGAGGATATTCCGGCCATCGTCGAGGCCGGCCACCGCATGCCACTGCTGCGCTGCCCGATCAGCGATTACTATTGCCGGCAGGAAAAGAACGGCCTGCTGGTGGGGTTCTACGAGCAGGATTGCCGCACCTGGGGCATGGACGGCATCGATCCGAACTTCACCAACGCGCTGTGCCCCGACGATCTGGACCGCGTGATGGACGTGCTGGAGGGCGCCTTCGCCCGCATGCCCGCCCTGACCGAGGCCGGGATCAAGCGGGTGGTCAACGGGCCGATCACCTATACCATCGACGGCGCGCCGCTGGTCGGTCCGATCCCCGGCAAGCGCAACGCCTTTTGCATCATCGGCCTGCGGGCGGGCGTCGGTGAGGGCGGCGGGCACGGCTGGCTGCTGGCGCAGCAGATCGTGCACGGCGAGGCCTGCTATGACACCTGGGTCATCGACCCGCGCCGGTTCACCGGCCATGCAAATGTGGAACTGACCGCGCTGAAGGCGGTCGAGGATTACCAGAACGAGTTCCGGTTCCATTTCCCGCACGAGCATCGGCCTGCCGGGCGGCCGGCGAAGACCACGCCGCTGACCCCGGTGCTGGCGGCGGAGGGCGCGGAATTCACCGTGGTGAACGGATGGGAGCGAGCGGATTACTTTCGGCCGTCGCCGGACTTCACCGAGACGCTGGGCTTTCGCTTCAACGACGTGGAAGCGGTCGTGGCGGACGAGGTCCGCGCCGTGCAGGAGGGCGTCGGTCTGGCGGAGGTCAACGGCTTCAACCGGTTCGAGATCACCGGCGCCGGGGCGCACGATTTCCTCGACCGGATGATCTGCGGGCGGGTGACGCGGAAGACCGGGCGCGTCGGGCTGGGTTATCTGTTGACCCACCACGGCATGCTGAAATCCGAGGCGACGGTGGCCAACCTGCCGGCCGGGCAGACGGGGCCGGCGCGGATCTGGTACGGCTCGGCCGCGGCGGCGGAGTATCACGACATGGACTGGCTGCGGGCGCATCTGCGGCCGGGCGAGGACGTGGCGATCCGGTCGCTGACCAACGACTGGACGATCCTGGTGCTGGCGGGGCCGAAGGCGCGCGAGGTGATGCGCGCGGTGTCGCGGGCGGATTGGTCGGCGGCGGCCTTCCCGTGGCTCTCGGCGCGCGAGGCCTTCATCGGCCACGCGCCCGCACTGGTGATGTCGGTCAGCTTTTCGGGAGAGCTGGCCTATGAGATCCACGTGCCGAACGCCCAGCTTTACGCGGCCTGGCTGGCGCTGCGGCAAGCGGGCGAGCCGCACGGGTTGCGGCTGTTCGGGGCGCGGGCGGTGGAGTCGATGCGGCTCGAGAAGGGCTATCTGCACTGGAAGGCGGATATCCTGACCGAGTTCGATCCGTTCGAAACCGGGCTGGAACGCTTCGTGCGGATGGAGAAGGGCGATTTCGTGGGCCGCGCGGCGCTGGAGAAACGCGTGGCAGAGGGGCCGCGACGCAAGCTGGCGACCTTGCGGATCGACTGCGACGACCGCTGGGCGCAGCCGGGGGCGTCGCTGATGGATAGCGGGCGCGTCGTCGGCACGGTGACTTCGGGCGGCTGGGGGCACCGGACGGGGCTGAACCTGGCCTATGCCTTCGTGGAGCCAGGGTTTGCCCAGGTGGGGACGCGGATGGAGGCGGACCTCTTGGGCGACCGGATCGCGGCGGAGGTGATCCCGGCGGGGCCTTACGACCCGGAGAATGCCCGGGTGCGGGGGTAGCGGCCATTCGGCCTGTGCGCCCCGGCCCGGGACAAGCCGAAGGCGCCGGGCAAGCGCATGACCGGTCCGGCGGGCAGTCGCCTCGATCCCGCGTCTCCTTGGTGTTTCAGCCATGAATCGCGCCGTTCAGATGTCGGAGCGCCAGCCCCCGGCCAGGTGCCTGCCCGACCTGCACCGCCCGTGGTCAATGCGCCCGCACCTGGATCGTCTCGCCGATCTCGTTCAGGATCCCCCGCAGCGTGTCGTGATCGGGGTGCCGCACCCGCATCCAGGCGTTGGCCATGTAGCCGGCCTCGACGCCCTGGGTCGGCGTGCCGGGTTCGGGGAAATGCTGACCGACCACCAGGTCGCCGTATTTCTGGAAGATCGGCTCGGTGCCTTCGTAATGGCTGATCCGCCCGTCGCGGTCGGGGCGCAGGGCGATGATGCCGCAGGCAAAGCGGCGCGAGGGCGTCTGGTCGGTGGCGTGGTGGCAGACGGCGACGGCCCAGTCCTTGTAGAGGTCCATGTCGTTGCCGGCGCAGTAGCTGTCCCACTGCCCGACGCCGGGCGGCCGGCAGCCGATCTCGGAGAACTTCAGACCCTTCGGCCCGAAGAACCATTCCATGTGAGTGGGCGCGGTGCCGATGCCCAAGGCGGTGATCACCTTGCGGCCCATCTCGCGCAGCTCGGCATAGCGGTCGTGCTCGACCTCGTTGGTCGAGATCAGCTGCGGCGAGATCCAGCGGGTGCGCATCGCCTCGAGCACGCCGGGATAGTAGTGGCCGATGAACTCGTGGTGCACCTGGCCCTGCACGCACAGCGTGTCGTAGAGCCCCTCGTGGCCCTCGATGAATTCCTCGATCGCCGCGCTCGCGCCGTCGGCGACGCCCGAGACATGCGCGGCATGCTCCAGCTCGGCCTCGTTGTTCGCGCGGTAGGTGCCGGCAGCGCCGGCGCTGTCGCGCGGCTTCAGGATGACCGGGTAGCCGACAGCCTGCGCGAAGTCGCGCGCCTCCTGCAGGCTGCGCACGCCGCCCGAGGCGGCGACCGGGATGCCGGCCTCGCGCAGCACATCCTTCATCGCCACCTTGTCGCGGCAGAGATACGCGGTGCGGGCCGAGATGCCGGGGATGCCGGTACGTTCGCGCACGCGGGCAGCGGGCAGAGTATGCGCCTCGATGGTGGATTCCAGCCGGTCCACCCAGAAATGCGACTGCGCGTCGCGCACCGCCCATTCCAGCGCGGCTTCGTTGGTGACGCTCTCGATCTGCTGGTAGCCCTTCATGTGCTGCCGGGTCTCGTCGTCGAGCCAGTCATAGGGCCGTTCACCGATGCCGTGGACATGGGCGCCGATGGCGGCCAGCGCGCGGACGAATTCGCGCTGGTTGGCGGGAAAGGCGGGCTCGATGAAGAGGACGTTCATGGGGCGCTCCGTTTCTGGGACAGCCGGGGGCCGCCCGGTCAGCAGACCAGCCCGCAGCGGGGCGGGTCAAGCGCGAAGTGGCGGGAGGTCCCGGCGCGGGTCGGGACCGCCGGTCGACGACGGTGGCCGGGGATAGCGCGCTGGTGGATTCGGCGCGGCGGGGGCTGGGCGCGCACGGGGCTACCGGCCCGGGCCACTGGTGGTCAATCCGGCGGGCGGGGTGATGCCGGAGCATCCGCTGATGCACCTGCAACGGTGGTTGCGCGAGGCGGTGGAGGACGCGGCCGTCGCGCCTCTGGCCGGAGGTGCCCAAGAGTGGACAGGGGTTAGGCGGTTGCGATTGCTGATGGCAGCTGTAACCGCCTTGGCGCAGACAGCGCGACCATTGTCGCAATGACCTGACGCCGGGCTTTCGCGCGCGGCGCCTTCTCCCTGGCCGCGGCCGCTAGTTCTGGTGCCGTGCCTTCTCGCGTTCGAGTTCCTGTTCGGTCAGCCGGTCGAGCGCCTCGCTGTCGCCGGAACGCAGGAAGACGCTCGCGGCGTGCAGGGCGAGGGCGATACCCCAACCCATTGCCGGCCAGAATGCCCAGAGATAACTGGTATCGGTGAAGAGATTGATCGCGAAGAGAAATCCGATCACAACGGCATAGACGATGGCGTGTTTGTAGAAATCGAGCTTGCGCTTGGCCCGCTTGCGGGCGCGGGTGTAGGTTTGCTGATCGGTCATCGCTCAATCCTCCAGTGTCACCCGGGAATTTTATCGAAGTGCCGGAGCGCGCGCCTTGACCTGGCGCAACCCGGCCAGTTCTGGCCCGGGATGCTGTGGGGGGTGAGCGCTTCGCCGCGCGCCTCATTCCCGCAAGTTGACAAAAACCAGCGAGCCGTCGACGACGCGGCGCACATGGGTGGCGTCGCCGCCTTCCTGCCGGAAGTGCAGCCAGGACATCGCCGCGAACCGCAGCGGCGAGAAGTTCAGGGTGACCTCGTTTATCGCCTGCAGATCGACCGGGTGCCCGACATCGGCCACGGCCAGGATGCGGGCGCGCTCTGCGGCCGGCAGCGCCTCGAGCTGGACTGCGTAGGCGAGATATTCATGCGCGATCCGGCTCTGGTGGCGGGCCTCGGTCGACTGGTCGACATAGGCGTGGACAAGCTCGTGGACGATGAGACTGTCGAAAAGCAATTCGGCGTCCATCTTCGGGAAGGTCTTGGCGCGGTCGGGCTGGTCGTCGAGGCAGTCGAGGGGCAGCACCTTCAGGGTGCGGGTCGCGGAGTCGTAGAGGGCGACGCAGATGCCTGGCGCGAC
>JAHELH010000208.1 GCA_024644285.1 Paracoccaceae bacterium
GAAGATCAAGAAGGACGGCTCGGGCAATGTGCCGGTCCTGAAATTCGCCGAGAACCCCGACATTCTGCAGACCGTGGCGCGGATGAAGTCGGGGCGGCCCCGGCTGGTGGTGGGCTTCGCCGCCGAAACCGAGCACGTCGCCGAGAACGCGGCGACGAAACGCGCGCGGAAGGGCTGTGACTGGATCGTCGCCAACGACGTCTCGCCGGCCACCGGGATCATGGGCGGGGCCGAGAACGCGGTGACACTGATCACGGCGGAGGGCGCCGAGGACTGGCCCCGCATGGGCAAGGACCAGGTGGCCGCGCGGCTGGCGGCGCGGATCGCCGAGGCCCTGGGCGATGGCTGAGCCGGGCCGCGCGGGGGCGGTCGCGCCCACCCGCCCGCCCCGCGCCCGCCCCCGCGCGGGTCGCCGGCGTGGTGCGGCAATTGCCCGGCGCGGCGCGTGCGGCCCGCGGCGGGATCAGGCATTTTCGGCAAGGTGAAGGAGCCGGGCGTGGACGCGGTCGTGAAGGTCTTGCGCGAGGACGGGGCGGATGCGGCGGTGCCGCTGCCCTCCTACGAAAGCGCCGGCGCGGCGGGGGCGGATCTGCGGGCGAACCTCGCCGCCCCGGCGCGCGGCGCCGGGATGACGCTGGAACCCGGGCAGCGGGCGCTGGTGCCCACCGGGCTGCGGCTGGAGATCCCGGACGGGTTCGAGGTGCAGGTCCGGCCCCGGTCCGGGCTGGCGTTGAAGCACGGGATCGGGCTGGCCAATGCGCCGGGGACCATCGACAGCGATTATCGGGGTCCGTTGGGGGTCATCCTGATCAATCACGGCGACGCGCCATTTATCGTCGAACACGGTGCGCGGATCGCGCAGCTGGTCGTGGCGCCGGTGGCGCGGGCGCGCTTCGCGGCGGTGGACCGTTTGGACGTTACCGAGCGCGGCGCGGGCGGCTTCGGCTCGACCGGGCAGGGCTGATGATCCTCTTCCTGGTCCTCTCCGCCGCGCTGTGGGCGATGGGCAGCCTGCTGGGCATGCCCGCCCGGGCGCGCTGGCTGATGATCGCGCTGCTCTACGTGGCCTTCCTTCTGGCGCTGGTGGTGCTGCCCGAGGGCGTTGGCCTGCGCCGGTCCATTGGCGGCTCGTTCGGCGAGTGGTTGGTTCTGGGCGGGCTGGCGGCGCTGGTCTACGGCTACCGCGCGGTGCTGGGCCGGATCCGGCGGCGCGCGGCGCCGGCGGCCGAAAAGCCCAAGGGTGATTTCGCCGCGACCGAACTGGAACGCTATGCCCGCCACGTGATCCTGCGCGAGATCGGCGGGCTGGGGCAGAAACGGTTGAAACAGGCTCGCGTCCTGGTGGTCGGGGCCGGCGGCCTGGGGTCGCCGGCACTGATGTACCTGGCCGCGGCCGGGGCCGGGACCATCGGGGTGATCGACAGCGACGTGGTGGAGAACACCAATCTGCAGCGGCAGGTGATCCATTCCGACGAGCGCATCGGGATGCCCAAGGTGTTTTCGGCCAAGACCGCGATGACGGCGCTGAACCCTTACGTCGAGGTGCGGCCCTATCACCGCCGCTTCGACGCGGCGATCGCCGACGAGTTGGTGGCCGGGTACGACATCGTTCTGGACGGCACTGACAATTTCGACACCCGGTACCTGGTCAACGCGGCCTGCGTGAAGGCCGGCGTGCCGCTGGTCTCGGCGGCGATCACCCAGTGGGAGGGGCAGATCGGGGTCTTCGATCCCGGCGCGGGCGGCCCCTGCTATCGCTGCGTGTTCCCCGAGGCTCCGGCGCCGGGGCTGGTGCCGGCCTGCGCCGAGGCGGGCGTGGTCGGGCCGCTGCCGGGTGTGCTGGGCGCGATGATGGCGGTGGAATGCATCAAGGTGATCACCAAGGCCGGCGAACCGCTGCGCGGCCGGCTTATGATCTACGACGCGCTCTACGCCGAGGCCCGGGTGATCACGGCGGCAAGGCGCGCGGATTGCGAGGTGTGCGGCAGTGGCGCGTGAGGGACGCACCGCGCGATCTTTCGTGCCCGGCGTCCCGACCACGGCGCCAGTGTGCGTCAGCCGCTCTCGATCACGCCGCAGGCCACGCGCCCGCCGGCCATGGCGTCCTCGCCGTAACTGTCGGGCGATTCGTGCACGATGATCGCCGATCCGTCTCCGTCGAAAAGCGCGCCCGCGGCGCCTTGATCGAGCGAGACGGCCGCGTTCAGCACGTCGGCGCGGGCCTTGCCGTCGTCGCCGGCGAAAATGTTCGGCATGTCGCCGGCATGAGCGCCGCCTTCGGTATATCCGTGACCCTTGCCGCCGGGATTGAAGTGCCCGCCGGCAGCGCCGAAATCGGGGGCGCAGCTTCCGGTCTCGTGGATGTGGAAGCCATGCCCGCCCGGCGCCAGCCCGGTGATCTCGGCCGAGATCAAGACCCCTTGCGGCGTCTGGGTAAGCGTTACAGTGCCCATTTCGGCCCCGTCGGGACCGGACAGCCGGGCGACGGCGTCGGCAGCCAGAGCAGGTGCGGCGAGGCATGCCGTGGCCGCGCAGGAAAGGATCAGATGCTTTGAAAAGGTCATTGTGTCCTCCACGGGTGGTGTCTGAACGCGAAGATCACGCTAGGGCAACGGGGGGTGGTTCGCAAATGTCGACAGACCCCGTGCGGCACACGAAGTCGTGCGGTGCCTTGTCGCTGGCACTTTGTCCGGGCGCGGCCTAGTTAGGCGGGAACTGCCGGAACGGAGTCGCGACGATGCACAACCCCTTGCTGCAAGACTGGTCCACGCCGTTCGAAATCGCGCCGTTCGACGACATTTCGGACACCGATTTCGAACCCGCCGTGGCCAACGCCTTGTCTGAAGCGCGAGACAGGATTGCGGCGATCGCGGACAACGCGGCGCCGCCGGACTTCGCGAACACGATTGAGGCGCTCGAGCGGGCCGACGAAATCCTCGACAGGGTGCTCGGCGTGTTCTTCAACCTGGCCGGCGCGGACAGCAACGCGCAGCGCGAGGCGCTGCAGCGGACATTCTCACCGATGCTGGCGCAGTTCGCGAACGAGATCACGTCCAACCGGGCGCTGTTTCGGCGCATCGAGACCTTGTGGCAGAACCGCGACCACCTCGACCTGACCGACGAGCAGGCGAGGGTGCTGATGCTGACCCGCCGTAGCTTCGTCCGGGCCGGCGCGCAGCTTGACGGTGCCCCGGCCGACCGGTTGGCGGAGGTCAAGGAGCGGCTGGCGGTCCTGGGCACGCAGTTCACCCAGAACCTTCTGGCCGACGAGCGCGCCTGGTTCATGGAGTTGTCCGAGCACGACCTTGAGGGTCTGCCCGATTTCGTCGTGGCGAGCGCCCGGGCGGCGGGGGAAGAGAAGGGCGCCGACGGGCCCGTGATCACGCTCAGCCGGTCGCTGATCGTGCCGTTCCTGCAATTCTCGCCGCGTCGCAACCTGCGCGAGCGGGCCTATCGAGCCTGGACATCGCGCGGCGCCAATGGCGGCGAGACCGACAATCGCGGCGTCGCCGCCGAAATCCTCGCGCTGCGGCACGAGCGGGCACGACTGCTGGGATACGACGATTTCGCCAGCTACAAGCTGGAGACCGAGATGGCGAAGACACCCGAGGCGGTGGAAGGATTGCTGATGCGGGTCTGGGCGCCGGCCCACGCCAAGGCAGAGGCGGATGCCGCGGTTCTGACCGGGATGATGCGCCGGGACGGGATCAACGGCGATCTGGAGCCCTGGGACTGGCGGTACTATTCGGAGAAGCGGCGCAAGGCCGAGCACGATCTCGACGAAGCCGAGTTGAAGCCCTACCTGCAGCTCGACCGGATGATCGAAGCGGCGTTCGCCTGCGCGCGCAGGCTGTTCGGGCTGGACTTCAAGCCGGTGGACGTTCCGCTTTACCACCCCGACGTCCGCGCCTGGGAGGTGACGCGAGACGGGCGGCACATGGCGCTGTTCCTCGGCGACTACTTCGCGCGCGGCTCGAAACGGTCGGGCGCCTGGTGTTCCACGATGCGCAGCCAGCAGAAGCTGGCCGGCGACATCCGGCCCATCGTGGTGAATGTCTGCAATTTCGCCAAACCGCCCGCGGGCAAACCTGCGCTTTTGTCATACGACGATGCGCGCACGCTGTTCCACGAATTCGGCCACGCGCTGCACCAGATGCTGTCGGACGTGACGTATCAGCGTATCTCGGGCACCTCGGTGGCGCGCGATTTCGTTGAACTGCCGAGCCAGCTTTACGAGCATTGGCTGGAGGTGCCCGACGTGCTGGCCGAATTCGCCACCCATGCCGAGACCGGCGCGGCGATGCCGAAGGATCTGCTGGACCGTCTGCTTGCGGCGGCGACCTACGACATGGGATTCCAGACGGTGGAATACGTGGCCAGCGCCCTGGTCGACCTGGATTTCCATCGCGGCGATCCGCCGGAAGACCCGATGGCGCGGCAGGCCGCGATTCTCGAGAAAATCGGCATGCCGCGTGCCATCGGGATGCGCCACGCCACGCCGCATTTCGCCCATGTCTTCGCCGGCGACGGCTATTCCAGCGGATATTACAGCTACATGTGGTCAGAGGTGATGGATGCCGACGCCTTTGAGGCGTTCAAGGAGGCGGGCGGAGCCTTCGATCCCCGGATGGCCGAAAAGCTGGAGCGGTTCATCCTTTCGGCGGGCGGATCGGAAGAAGCAGATGCGCTCTACACGAAGTTCCGCGGCCGGTTGCCGGGGGTCGAAGCCCTGCTGAAGGGGCGGGGGCTGGATACGGCGGCGTAGCCACCCGCCGC
>JAHELH010000209.1 GCA_024644285.1 Paracoccaceae bacterium
TCATCCCCATGATGCCCTCCATGCCGCCCATCTTCATCATCTGTTCCAGCTGCATCCTCAGGTCGTTCATCGAGAACTGGCCCTTCTGGAAGCGCTTCATCATGCGCTCGGCCTGTTCGGCTTCGATGGTCTGCTGCGCCTTTTCCACCAGGGAGACGATGTCGCCCATGCCGAGGATGCGGCCTGCGATGCGCTCGGGGTGGAATTCCTCGAGCGCGTCCATCTTCTCGCCGAGGCCGACGAACTTGATCGGCTTGCCGGTGACCGCGCGCATGCTGAGGGCCGCGCCGCCGCGGCCGTCGCCGTCCATCCGGGTCAGGACCACGCCGGTGACGCCGATCTTGGCGTCGAAGTTCTCGGCGACGTTGACGGCATCCTGGCCGGTGAGGCCATCGACCACCAGCAGGGTCTCGCGCGGGTTCGCGATGTCGCGCACCTCGGCGGCCTGGCGGATCAGGTCGTCGTCGATATGCAGCCGGCCGGCGGTGTCGAGCATGTAGACGTCGTAGCCACCGAGCGTCGCCTGTTGCTTGGCGCGCTTGGCGATGGCTTGTGCGCTCTCGCCCTTCACGATCGGCAGGGTGTCGACGTCGATCTGTTTGCCGAGGATCGCCAGCTGTTCCATCGCCGCGGGGCGGTTGGTGTCAAGCGAGGCCATCAGGACGCGCTTGCCCCGGGTTTCCTTCAACCGCTTGGCTAGCTTTGCGGTGGTAGTGGTCTTGCCCGAGCCCTGCAGGCCGACCATCAGGATCGGCGCGGGCGGATTGTCGATTTTCAGCTGGCCCGGATCGTCGTCGTCGCCCGCCAGTACGTGGACCAGTTCGTCATGGACGATCTTGACGACCTGCTGGCCGGGGGTGACGGATTTCGTCACCGCCTGGCCGGTGGCCTTGTCCTGCACCGCCTTGACGAAGTCGCGGGCCACGGGCAGCGATACGTCTGCCTCGAGCAGCGCCACGCGGACCTCGCGCAAAGCGGTCTTGACGTCGTCCTCGGAGAGCGCGCCCTGCTTGGTCAGCCGGTCGAAGACGCCGGAGAGGCGTTCGGAGAGGTTCTCGAACATCGCGGTCCCTTCTCTTCTCTGCTCCGTCCCATCTGGGTCCGGACCGGCCAAACGACAAGCGCCCCCACGGGCGCAACGCGCTGGTGGAGGGCGATCCCGGCGCGGCGGCCGGGACCGGAAGCACGGCGACTTCCGGAATGCGGCGGCATTACGCCCGGCCGTGCGCAATTGTCAAGCGTTGTGAAGCACGCGCCCTGCGCCGACCATCGTGCCGCACGGCCCCACGGATCAGAAAGCCGGTCTGCGATAACCCTTGCATTCGCAAACGCAAGATTGTGATGTCACCGTCAGATGTTCAGGACTGCACAACGGACATGGCCATCGACAACTGGGACGAAATCCGCACTGCCTATCACGTGGCGCGGCTGGGCACGGTCAGCGGCGCGGCGGAGGTTCTGGGCGTGCACCACGCCACGGTGATCCGGCATATCGACGCGCTGGAGGAGCGGCTGGGCACCAAGCTGTTCCAGCGCCATGCCCGCGGCTATACCGCCACCGAGGCGGGCCAGGACCTGCTGACGGTGGCGCAGACCACCGACGACCAGTTCACCCAGCTTGCTGGCCGCCTTCGTGGCCAGGGCTCGACGGTGACGGGTGAGCTGATCGTGACCTCGCTGACCGTGCTGGCGCGGCAATTGACCCCGGTTCTCGTGGCGTTTCAGGCAGAGCATCCCGACCTGACGGTCCGGTTCCTGACCGATGACCGGCTGTTCCGCCTGGAATATGGCGAGGCGCATGTGGCGATCCGGGCGGGCGCCGCGCCGGAACAGCCGGACAACGTGGTGCAGAGCCTCTGCAAGCGGCAGGGCGCGCTTTATGCCGCAAGGACCTATGTCGAGGCGCATGGGCTGCCGAAGACCGACCGCGACTTCGCCGGTCACAGATTTATCTGCCACGACAACGAGGCGACGCGGTCGCCGGCGGACCGCTGGATCTGGGACCACGTGCCGAAAGAGCAGATCCTGTTCCGCGCGACCGATCAGCGCGTGTTGCAGACCGCCCTGCTGGAGGGTGCGGGGATCGGCTTCATGCCGTGCTGGGACGCGCAGACCCATCCCGACCTGGTGCAAGTCCTGCCGCCGCGCAACGACTGGGCGGCGCCGATTTGGATCGTGACCCATGTGGACCTGCACCGCACGATCAAGGTGCAGAGCTTCACCACTTTTCTGAAGGACGCCGCAAAGGACTGGTCCGAGACGTGCCCGCCCGCCTGACCCCGGCGAGCCAGGGACACCTTGCGATGCTCGCGTTTTCGGCGCTGGTGGCGGGGTCGTTCAGCCTGGGATCGCTTGCCGCGAACCACATCGCGCCGACCGCCCTTAACGCGATACGGTTCTTCCTTGCCGCGATCCCGATCGCGCTGCTGGTCCAGGCCACGGGCGGCTTCCGGCGCGCGGCGCTTGTCGCGCCCTGGCGCTATTTCGTGCTGGGCGGGCTGTTCGCGGCCTATTTCGTGCTGATGTTCGAGGGGCTGAAAACGGCGCCGCCGGTTTCGACCGCGGCGGTCTTTACCTTGACGCCGGTGATCACGGCGGTCTTCGGCTGGCTTCTGTTGCGTCAGGTGACCACGCCGCGGATGGCGTTGGCGCTGGCCGTCGGTGCCGGTGGAGCGCTTTGGGTGATCTTCCGCGCGGATCTGTCGGCGGCGCTCGCCTTCGAGATCGGGCGCGGCGAGGCGGTCTATTTCGCCGGATGCGTGGCGCACGCGGTCTATACGCCGATGCTGCGGAAGCTGAACCGGGGCGAGCGCGGGCTGGAGTTCATTTTCTGGGTGATGGTTGCCGGCTTTGTCTGCCTGATGGGCTGGGGCTGGCGCGCGGTCTGGGCCACCGAGTGGACGGCGCTGCCGGGGATCGTCTGGGTGACGATCCTCTACGTGGCGTTCGCGGCTTCGGCCGCGACCTTCGTGCTGCTGCAATTCGCCGGCCAGCGTCTGCCCTCGGCCAAGGTGATGGCCTACACCTATCTGACACCAAGCTGGGTGATCGTCTGGGAATTCGCGCTGGGCCACGGCGTGCCGCGCGCGCTGGTGCTGGTGGGCGTGGCGCTGACCGTGCTGGCGCTGTGGTTGTTGCTGAAGGACGAAACGCCGTCAAATTGAGTGCCTGGCGGCGCGCGGTTTCCTTGTTCCGGTTGGGGGGACAGCCCCCCAGACCCCCGGAATACTTGGGGACCAAAGATCATTTACCGGTCTGTCGCGAGGCCGAGCTCGGCCAGGTAGGCCTCGAACGCATCGAGGTTGACCGGCTCGAACTGGCCGAAGCCCTGCATCCAGACCGAGGCCTCGCGCATCGCGTCGGGCTCCAGCTTGCACCATTTCACCCGGCCGCGCTTTTCCTGGGTGATCAGCCCGGCGCGGGTCAGGATCGTCAGGTGCTTGGAGATCGCCGCCAGCGACATCTCGAAGGGCTCTGCCACGTCGGTCACCGCCATGTCGTCCTCGAGCAGCATCGACAGGATCTCGCGCCTTGTCGGGTCGGCGAGAGCGGCGAAGGCGAGATCGAGGCGGCTGTGCATGGCGATGGCTAGGCGCAGATCGCGCAAAAGGTCAACCATTTGGTTGAATATGGCACGCGCTGGCAGGTCTGCCAGGCTGGCTTGGCGAATTTGAGAAACATCAATTATGTCAACAGTTTACCAGGCTTCTCAAACCGGTTTCAGCGGCTTGACTCTGGCCTGCGCGAAACTTACCGTTTTCGACGACAGATCGAGGGGCTTGGATTGGCCGATCCGGCGGACAAAGAGCGGCTGGCGCAGCTTGAAAAGCGGATCGACGAGTTGAAGGGGGTGCATCCCCCGGGTTCCAAGATCGAAGAGCACCATTCGCAGGCGCATCTGGCGTGGCGCATGGTGATCGAACTGGTGACCGGGCTGGGCATCGGTTTTGGCATCGGATACGGGCTGGACGAATTGTTCGACACGCGCCCGATCTTCCTGGTGCTGTTCATATTGCTGGGCTTCGCGGCCGGGGTGCGGGTGATGCTGCGTTCGGCGAAAGAGGTCCAGGACGAGAAGGCGGGCAACACGCCCGAAACGGACGGGGACAGAAGCGGTGGCGACTGAAGAAGAAAGTGGCGGTCTGGTATTTCACCCGATGGACCAGTTCATCGTCAAGCCGCTGTTTGGCGGCGACGAGATCAACTGGTACACACCCACCAATGTGACCTTCTGGATGTTCCTGGTGGTGCTGTGCATCGCCGGACTTCTGGTTCTGGGCACCAGGGGAAGGGCCATCGTGCCGAGCCGGATCCAGTCGATCGCGGAGCTGGCCTATGGCTTCGTCTACAAGATGGTCGAGGACGTCGCCGGCAAGGATGGGGTGAAATACTTTCCCTACATCATGACGCTGTTCATGTTCATCGTTTTCGCCAATTTCCTGGGCCTGATCCCGACGGCCTTCACCACGACAAGCCATATCGCGGTCACCGCGGTGATGGCGATCGCGGTCTTCCTTTCGGTGACGATCCTGGGCTTTGTTCTGCACGGGGTGTCGTTTCTCAAGCTTTTCTGGATATCCGCCGCGCCGCTGGCGCTGCGGCCGATCCTGGCGATCATCGAGGTGATAAGCTATTTCGTAAGGCCGGTCAGCCACTCGATCCGTCTCGCCGGCAACATGATGGCCGGTCACGCGGTCATCAAGGTGTTCGCGGCTTTCGCCGCGCTGGCGGTCATCTCGCCGCTGTCGATCCTGGCGATCAC
>JAHELH010000210.1 GCA_024644285.1 Paracoccaceae bacterium
TGTAGGCCGGGTCGGTCGAAATCGAGGGGATGCGCAGCAAGTCCATCAGCCGCGCGGTGGCGGCGGGCAGGTCGGCGTCGATGCGGGCGAGAACGGCGTCGAGGCTCATGTGGCAATGTCCTTTTTGCCGGCACGGTAGCAGGCGGGGGCGGCGTGTCCAGCGGGTGCTGGCGGTCGCGGCGGGCGCGCGCTAGGGTGGCCGGACGGCTGGCCAAGGAGGTATCGATGCGGCGGTGGATTGCGGGCGTGCTGGGCGCACTGGCGCTGGCGGGAGCGGCTCGGGCGGAGCCGGTATCGGGCGCGGAGGCGACGAAACTGCTGTTTGCGGCCAAGGGCGCCGATTTCGCGGTGGTCCGGGACGGTGGCCTCGATGCCGGGCAACTGGCGGTGATCGAGGCGATCCTGGCGCAGATGCGCGCCCAGGGCGCGGCGAACTACTACGGTGCGATCGCGGTGTCGCCGGCATTCTTCGAGATGATGGCGGCCGATCCCGGGCAGGCGGCGCTGTCCGGGCTGTTGCAGGCGGCGGAGCGGTTCCACAGCGTGCAGGCCGCGGCGCGGGCGGCGCTGCGCGCCTGCGAGGCGGCGCGCAAGCCGGGCCAGGCGCCGTGCGTCCTGGCGGCGCAGGTCTTGCCGAAGCAATATACCGCGCAACCGGTGCAATTGTCGGTCGCGGCGACGCAGGCGTTTCGGGATTACCGCAAGGGCCGCGGCGCGAAGGCGCTGGCCATCTCGCCCGCGACCACGGCCTTCGCGGTGGCCAAGGGCGAGGCGGCGGAAACCGCTGCGCTGACCGCCTGCAACCGGTCCGCGCAGGCGCAGGGGGCGGCGGATTGCGTCGTAGTCGTCAAAGATTGATTTGGATCAAGGCGTCAAATTGTATCATTCTCCGAATATGTGATTGGCACGCGCCGAAATATGCGCAAAAATGCATATGTTGATCCGGGGGGTCGAAAGTGGACTATACCAGCAAGCTAGACGAGGCGCTGCAGCGTCTGCACGACGAGGGCCGCTACCGGACCTTTATCGACATCGAGCGTCAGCGCGGTGCGTTCCCGCACGCCACCTGGCGGCGTCCCGACGGGACCGAGCGTCCGGTGACGGTGTGGTGCGGCAACGACTATCTGGGCATGGGCCAGCATCCGGTGGTCCTGGAGGCGATGCACGAGGCGCTGGATTCGGCCGGCGCGGGATCGGGCGGCACCCGGAATATCTCTGGCACGACCGTGTATCACAAGGCGCTGGAGGCCGAGCTGGCCGACCTGCACGGCAAGGAAAGCGCGCTGCTGTTCACCAGCGCCTACATCGCCAACGACGCGACGCTGTCGACCCTGCCGAAGCTGTTTCCCGGCCTCATCATCTATTCCGACAGCCTGAACCACGCCTCGATGATCGAGGGCATCCGGCGCAACGGCGGCGCCAAGCGGATCTTCCGCCACAATGACCTTGACGACCTGCGCGCCAAGCTGCAGGCGGACGACCCCGCGGCGCCGAAGCTGATCGCGTTCGAATCGATTTACTCGATGGACGGCGATTTCGGCCCGATCGAGGCGATCTGCGACCTGGCCGACGAATTCGGGGCGCTGACCTATATCGACGAAGTCCATGCCGTCGGCATGTACGGGCCGCGCGGCGGCGGTGTCGCCGAGCGCGACAGATTGATGCACCGCATCGACATCATCAACGGCACGCTGGCCAAGGCGTTCGGCGTGATGGGCGGCTATATCGCGTCGAGCCACAAGATGTGCGACGCGATCCGGTCCTATGCGCCCGGCTTCATCTTCACGACCTCGCTCCCGCCGGCCGTGGCGGCCGGTGCGGCGGCCTCGGTCCGGCATCTCAAGCGTGACCAGGACCGGCGGGACATCCACCAGACGCAGTCCAAAATACTGAAAATGCGACTGAAAGGCCTCGGGCTTCCGATCATCGACCACGGCTCGCACATCGTGCCCGTGATCGTCGGCGATCCCAAGCACACCAAACAGTTGAGCGACATGCTGCTGGAGCAACACGGCATCTACGTGCAGCCGATCAACTATCCCACCGTGCCTCGGGGCACCGAACGGCTGCGGTTCACGCCGTCGCCGGTGCATGGTCCGGACGAGATGGACGCGCTGGTGCGCGGGCTGGATGCGCTGTGGTCGCATTGTGCGTTAAACCGCGCAGAGCTGACCGCCTGACCTTTCCGCGGGTGCAATAATAAACCTCTTGTGCTAACCTCCTGTTTAATAAGTCGGCGGCAAACGAATCGTCGATACGTTGAGGACGGGCCAGAATGGGACAGGTTGGATGATCGGGCGACGCTCGGAACCTTTGGCACAACCGACGGACGAGCCCAAAGGGTTCGACGACTTCGAGTTGCGCCTTGGCGACATAATGCGGGGCGAGCGGGCGACGCTGGGCAAGTCCCTGCTGGATGTTCAGCGCGAGTTGAAGATCAAGGCAACCTACATCGCCGCCATTGAAAACTCCGACCCGTCGGTGTTCGAGACGCCCGGGTTCATCGCCGGCTACGTGCGGTCCTATGCCCGTTATCTGGGGCTGGACCCCGAATGGGCCTATGGCACGTTCTGCCGCGAGGGCAACTTTACCGTCGCGCACGGGATGTCGGCGGCGGCGTCCGGCAAGAAGGCCGCGCCGGGCGACGTCAAGAGCGCGGGCACGAAGAAGGACCTCTTCGAGGCGCCGACCACGCCGTTCATTCCCAACACCGAAAGCGTGTTTTCGCGGATCGAGCCCGGGGCGCTTGGCTCGACCTTCGTGCTGCTGGCGCTGATCGGCTTCATCGGCTACGGCGGCTGGTCGATCCTGCAGGAAGTGCAGCGCGTGCAGTTCACGCCCGTCGAACAGACGCCGGGCGTGGCGAGCAACGTCGCCAACCTCGTCGGCGGCGACAGCATCGCCGTGGCCGACAGCAGCGACGTGGAACTGGCGCCGCCGGCGCCGGAGGCGCTGGATCGGCTGTACCGCCCGCAGGCGCTGGAGGTGCCGATCCTGACCTCGCGCGACGGCCCCATCGCCTCGATCATCCCGGGCGAACTGGGAACGATTCCCGACGAGGCGCCCGAGGCGGCGCCGCCGCTGCCGGACGAGACGCAGCTGGCCGAGGTGGCGCCTGACCAGGCGCCCGACGCGCCGCCGGTGCAGGTCGTCGCCGACGAGGCGGCGCAGGTGGTGATGTTCGCGGTGCGCCCGGCCTGGGTACGGGTCAAGGCCGCCGACGGCACGGTCCTGTTCGAAAAGATCCTCGATGCGGGCGAGCAATACGTCCTGCCCAACACCGAGGAGCCGCCCACCCTGCGCACCGGCAATGCCGGGTCGGTCTATTTCTCGGTCAACGGGCAGACTTACGGCCCGTCCGGCGAGGGTCCGTCGATCGTCAAGAACGTCTCGCTGGCCGCCGCGGACCTGACGGCGAAATACGCCGTCGCGGATCCGAGCCAGGACCGCGAACTGGCGAAGGTGGTCGCGAGCCTTGAGGCGGCGACCCCGGCAGAGTAGCGCCGGCGTTGCCACGGCTTGCCCTGACGCCTATCTAGCACTCAGACAGCCGCATCCTTTGCAGGGCCGCAGCCATGCCGCACAACCCGATCCGTCCTTGGCGCAACATCGACCGCCGTCCGTCGCGCCGGATCATGGTGGGCGACGTGCCGGTGGGCGGCGACGCGCCGATCAGCGTCCAGACGATGACCAACACCGACACCGCGGACGTGGCGGCGACGGTGGCCCAGGTGCAGGCCTGCGCCGAGGCCGGGGCGGACATCGTGCGGATCTCGACGCCGGACGCGGCCGCGACGCGGGCCTTGCGCGAGATCGTGCGCGAAAGCCCGGTGCCGATCGTGGCGGACATCCACTTCCATTACCGCCGCGCCATCGAGGCGGCCGAGGCGGGCGCGGCCTGCCTGCGGATCAATCCCGGCAATATCGGCGGGCCAGAGCGGGTGCGCGAGGTCATCCGCGCGGCGAAGGACCATGGCTGCTCGATCCGCATCGGCGTGAATGCCGGATCGCTGGAGAAGCACCTGCTGGAGAAATACGGCGAGCCCTGTCCCGATGCGATGGTGGAAAGCGGGCTCGACCATATCAAGCTGTTGCAGGACAACGATTTTCATGACTTCAAGATCAGCGCCAAGGCCTCGGACGTGTTCCTGGCGGCGGCGGCCTACCAGCAGCTGGCCGAGGCCACGGATGCGCCGATCCACCTGGGCATCACGGAGGCCGGCAGCCTGAACGCGGGCACGGTGAAATCGGCCATCGGGCTGGGCAACCTGCTGTGGATGGGGATCGGTGACACGATCCGGGTGTCGCTGTCGGCCGATCCGGTGGAAGAGGTGCGGGTGGGCTACGAGATCCTCAAGGCGCTGGGGCTGCGGCACCGGGGCGTGAACATCATCTCGTGCCCGTCCTGCGCGCGCCAGGGCTTCGACGTGATCAAGACGGTGGAAATCCTCGAACGCCGGCTGGAGCACATCAAGACGCCGATGTCGCTGTCCATCATCGGCTGCGTGGTCAACGGGCCGGGCGAGGCGCTGATGACCGATGTCGGGTTCACCGGCGGCGGAGCCGGGTCGGGCATGGTCTACCTGGCGGGCCGGCAGAGCCACAAGATGTCGAACGCGCAGATGGTCGACCACATCGTCGAGCAGGTCGAGAAGAAGGCGGCGGAACTGGATGCAGAGGCGCTGGCGAGCGATCAGGCGGCCGAATAGGTAC
>JAHELH010000211.1 GCA_024644285.1 Paracoccaceae bacterium
AAGGCCTCGCCAGTCGAACCGAGCCGCACAATCCCGACCGCTCTGCTCAATTGTGGCCGAATTCGGGCAGCCGAAGCCCGATTCTTGCCGCAATCGGCGAAATTTCTGGAATGCCGCCGTGGGCCCGCCTAGGCTCCGTGTATTCCAAAGCCGTCATGGGGGGACGTGCGATGGCTGCGCAGCGGCTTGCATTCTTGATTGCGCTGGGCTGCGCCGGGGGCGCGGGGGCTGCGGAGACCACCGCCGTGATGGGGGTCACGGCGGTGGTCCCAAACAGCTGTGAAGTGGCGGCCGATGCCGATGCCGCGCGGGTTCTGTGCGACCACTCGACCACGGTGACGCTGACCTTGCCCGGCTCGGAGCCTGTGCACATGCCGCTGGCCGGCGCGCAGCCGCAATCGATCCGTCTGCCACGGGACGAGGCCGGGGGAACGGCGGTTCTGACCATCGCCTATTGAACCGCCGGGCCAGCGGCGGGATCGAGGCTGCAAAGCGGGCCGTGCAGCCTGTATGATGACGCCAGCCGCATCGTTTGCCCAAGACCAGGACGTCCCGTTGAAGACCCGCACCATTCCCGCAGACAGATTGCGCCGCATCGTGGCCGAGATCACCGAGGAAATGGCCGCCGAGACCGAGCGCGGCGCGGTGGCCGATTACATCCCGCAGCTGGCCAAGGTCGATCCGAACCAGTTTGCGCTGGTTCTGGTCACCGGCGACGGCGAGGTGATCGAGGGCGGCGATGCGGCGACCCGGTTCTCGATCCAGAGTGTCAGCAAGGTCTTCGCGCTTGCGCTGGCCCTGGGCAAGATCGGCGCGCAGCTGTGGCGGCGCGTGGGGCGCGAGCCGTCCGGTGATCCGTTCAACTCGATCGTCCAGCTGGAATACGAAAAGGGCATTCCGCGCAATCCGTTCATCAATGCCGGCGCCATCGTCGTCACCGACGCGATCCTAGCGAAATCCAAGCCGAAAGAGGCGCTGGGGCAGATTCTGACATTCATGCGGTTTCTCACCGGCGACAACGACATCGCCATCGACCCGGCGGTGGCGAAATCCGAGACCGAGACCGGGTTTCGCAACTTCGCGCTGGCGAATTTCATGCGCGATTTCGGGACGGTCACCAACGCGCCCGAGTTGGCGCTGGGCGTTTACTTCCACCAATGCGCCATCGCGATGACCGCCCGCCAACTGGCCATGGCAGGGCGGTTCCTGGCGTTCGGCGGGCGGCTGGGGCCGGACGGACCGCGCGCCATTTCCGAGCGGAAGGCGCGGCAGATCAATGCGCTGATGCTGACTTGCGGGCATTACGACGGGTCGGGAGAGTTCGCCTATCGCGTGGGACTGCCGGGCAAGAGCGGCGTCGGCGGCGGGATCCTCTCGGTGGTGCCGGGACAGGTTTCGATCGGCTGCTGGTCGCCGGGTCTGAACCCGGTGGGCAACTCGCAGCTTGCTTCGCGGGCACTGGAATTGCTGGCGCAGCGAACCGGCTGGTCGGTTTTTGCGCACAGATAGGCAGGAGCGGGTGAAAATGCGGCTGCTGTTACTGACATCGCTGGTGATGGTGGCCTTCGCCGCCAATTCGGTGCTGAACCGCGCGGCGCTGGCGGGCGGCGAGATCGGCCCGTTGGACTTCGCGGTGATCCGTGTCGCCTCTGGCGCGCTGGCGCTGGCGCTGCTGGTGCTGTGGCGCGACCGGCGTCTGTCGCTGCTTGGACCGCACCGGGTGGCCGGCGTTCTGTCGCTGAGCCTCTACATGCTGGCCTTCTCGGTCGCCTACGTGGCGCTTGACGCCGGTGTCGGCGCGCTGATCCTGTTCGGCGGGGTCCAGGTGACGATGTTCGCGGGCGCGGTGCTGGCGCGCGAGGCGATGCCGGCGCGGCGCTGGCTGGGGGCGGCCGTCGCCTTTGCCGGGCTGGTCTGGCTGTTGTGGCCGGGCCGGGGCGCGGCGGGTTCGCCGCTGCATGGCGGGCTGATGGGGATGGCGGCCCTGGGCTGGGGCATCTACTCGCTGGCCGGGCGGCATTCGGGCGAACCGCTGCGCGCGACGGCGGCGAATTTCGTGCTGGCCGCGCCGCTGTGCGGATTTGTGCTGCTGGTTGCGCCGATGCGGCTCGACGCGCTGCCCGCGACGCCTTTCGGAATCGGGCTGGCGGTTGTGTCGGGGGTCGTGACCTCGGCGATGGGCTATGCGCTGTGGTACAGTGTGCTGCCGCGGCTGGCGGCGTCGATCGCGGCGGTGGCGCAGCTGACGGTGCCGGTGATCGCGCTGGCGGGCGGCGTGGCGTTCCTTGGCGAGTCCGTGACGGCGAAGCTGGTGGCCGCCAGTGTGCTGGTGCTGGGCGGGGTGGCATTATCGGTGGCGGCGCGCAGATAACCGTTGCGGTCAGCGCACCAGCAATTCCAGCGGGTCGTAGGTGATCGCGCCGGGCGCGCCCCAGGCGGCCTGGGGCAGGCTGTCGGGCTTGTAGCGGATATGCGGCAATTCGGACTGGGCGAAGAATCGGCGCTGGGTGACGATCTTCTTGGGATCGGTCCAGGCGGGATCAATGGCGCCGCCGAGAATCGCACAGCGGAAGTAGATATCGACCTGGTGGAACGGGAGGCCGGGATCGTGGAACTCGTTGACCAGGGCGGGCGGGCCGACGGAAATGATGAGGCCGGTCTCTTCGTGAACCTCGCGTACCAGGTTCTCGGGCAGGGACGTGTTGGGTTCGACCCCGCCGCCCGGTGCGCACCACAGGTCGCTCTGGCCGTCCGGCCATGCGTTGACCAGAAGCAGGCGGTCGTCCTGCAGGATCAGAGCGCGCACGGCGAGGCGGACGGGGCGGGACATGGCGCAAGACTGGCCGGTGCCGCGGCGTCCTGCAAGAGGGGGGTCGCCGCGGGCCGCCGGACGTCCTATCTACCGCGCATGAGATGTGTTCTTGCCCTTTGCGCCCTGCTGATGCCGACCCCCGCTCTGGCGGACTGCGTGGTGCTGCTGCATGGGCTGGCGCGCACCTCGTCGTCGATGGTGGTGATGGCGGAAGTTCTCGAGCGCGCCGGGTACAAGGTGGTGAACCAGGACTACCCCTCGACGCAGATGCCGATCGCGGAGCTGGTCGATGTTGCCGTCAGGCCTGCGGTCGAGGCCTGCGGCGACGAGAAGGTGCATTTCGTCACGCATTCCATGGGCGGCATCCTGGTGCGGATGTGGCTGGACGGAAACCGGCCGCGAAACATGGGCCGCGTGGTGATGATGGGGCCGCCCAACAGCGGCTCGGAACTTGTGGACGCGCTGGGCGACCTGGCGCCGTTCGAGTGGATCAACGGGCCGGCGGGACTGGAGCTTGGCACAGATGCCGGATCGGTACCGAACAGGCTGGGGCGGGCGCGGTTCGAACTGGGGATCATCGCTGGAACCCAGTCGCTGAACCCGGTCTATTCCTCGCTGATCCAGGGCACCGACGACGGCAAGGTGTCGGTCGCCTCGACCCGGCTGGAGGGGATGGACGCGCATCTGACGCTGCCGGTGACCCATACCTTCATGATGATGAATCCCATCGTGATCGGGCAGGTGCTGGAATTTCTGGAGACCGGGCGCTTCGAGCCGTCGCTGACGCTGTCCAACGCGCTGGATCGGGCGGCCGGGCGGCGCGGCGAGGACCGGTCGTTTCTGATGGATGTCGGCACACTGCTGGCACGGTGATCCCATTGCGCGCCTGCGGCGCAAGACATTTTGGTATTGGCGGTTAGGTGAGCCAGCCACGCCGGCGGGGGCCCGGTTGCCACGGCAGGCCTGCCTCCGGCGGAGGTATTTCCGAGCCAAAGAATCTGTGCGTCAGAGGCTGCGCTGTCGGATGTGGTTGACGTGCCCCATCTTGCGGCCCGGCCGCGCCTCGGCCTTGCCGTAGAGGTGGATCGCGGCCTGCGGTTCCTGCGCCAGTGTGGGCAGGCGGGCGATGTCGTCGCCGATCAGGTTTTCCATGGTCACGTCGGAATGGCGCTTGCCGTCGCCGAGCGGCCAGCCGGTGATGGCGCGGATGTGCTGCTCGAACTGGTCGACGGCGCAGCCGTTCTGCGTCCAGTGCCCGGAATTGTGCACGCGGGGTGCAATTTCGTTCACCACGAGGCCCCGAGCGGTGACGAAGAGTTCCACGCCGAGAACGCCAACATAATCGAGTGCCTCGAGGATCCTGGCGGCGAGCAGGACGGCGTCGGAGCGCAGGCCGGACGGCGCCGGAACGGTGGTGGTCCGCAGGATGCCGTCGCGGTGGACGTTCTGGCCGGGATCGTAGCAGGCGATGTCACCGGCCCGCCCGCGGGCCGCGATGACCGAGATCTCAGAGGCGAAGTCGACGAACCCCTCGGCGATGGCGGGGGCACCTTTTAGGGTTGCCAGCGCCGCTTCGGCGTCCTCCGGGACTTCGACACGGGCCTGGCCTTTGCCGTCATAGCCGAAACGGCGGGTCTTCAGGATCGCCGGCGTGCCGGTTTTCGCCAGCGCGCCCGCCAGGTCGCCAGCGCCGTCAACCGCGGCATAGGGCGCGGTGGCAAGGCCGAGGCCGGTCAGGAATTCCTTCTCGGCCAACCGGTCCTGGCTGACAGCCAGCGCGCGCCGGTTCGGGTGGATCGGGCGGTGCGCCTCCAGCAGGTCGAGGGCGGCGGTGGGGATGTTCTCGAATTCATAGGTGATGACATCGACGGAACCG
>JAHELH010000016.1:0-16083 GCA_024644285.1 Paracoccaceae bacterium
GCTGCGCGCCGCGCTGGGTGCCGATGCGCAACCGGGCGAACATCTGACGCTCGAAGAAATCGCCGAGCGGCGGGGCGAGCCCCTCGAGGCCCTGATCGCGCGCGTGGAAGCCGCCATCGCCGCCGAGCGGGCCGGCGCGCGGTGACCGAAGACCTGCTGGCGCTGGTTCCGCAGTATGGGCCTCCGCTGGTGGCCCTGGCCACATTCCTGAGCTGTCTCGCCCTGCCGGTGCCGTCGTCGCTCTTGATGTTGACCGCCGGCGCCTTCGCCGCCGCCGGCGACCTTGCGCTGGCGGATACGGCCCTGCTGGCGCTGACCGGCGCTATTCTGGGCGACCAGACCGGGTATCTGATCGGCACGACCGGCAGCGCGGCCCTTTGGCGGCGCCTGAGCGACGGCTCCAGCGCCGCGGTGACTCTGCGCGCCGCGGCCCTGGCCGAGCGATGGGGCGGGACGGGCGTGTTTCTCAGCCGCTGGCTTTTCAGTCCGCTTGGGCCATACGTCAACTTCGCGGCCGGGGCGGCCGGCATTGGCTGGCTGCGTTTCACCTTGTGGGGCGTCGCGGGAGAGACGGTCTGGGTGACGCTTTACGTCGGGCTGGGCTATGGCTTTGCGGCCAATATCGAGGCCCTGGGCAGCCTGTTGGGAAATCTCAGCGGAACACTGGCAGCGGCGGCCGTCACCATCGGCCTGGGGCTTTGGTTGCGCGCCTCGCTGCGGTCGGGCCGTCCGGGTTCCCGCGTGCCGCGCTGAGATGCGCCATTGCCGCCTCGCCCGGCAGACCCCATATTCGGTGCATGCTCAAGTTCACGCCGATCCTGCTGGCGATCCTTTACGCGCTTGCGATGTACCGGTTTTCGGCCTGGCGCACCGCGCGCGAACTGGATGCTAAATCGACCGAACTGGCCGATCCGATGCTGAAAACGCTGACCGACCGGATGGCCGCGGCGCTCGACCTGCCGCGCATCCGGGTGCATATCTACGAGGTCGAGCCGGTCAACGGGCTGGCGGCGCCGGACGGGCGGATCTTCATCACCCGCGGGTTCTTCAAGAAATACCGTGCGGGCGAGGTCAATGCCGACGAGATGGCAAGCGTCATCGCGCACGAGTTGGGCCACGTGGCGCTGGGGCATTCGCGGCGGCGGATGATCGATTTCTCCGGGCAGAACGCCCTGCGCACTGCGCTGGCGATGGTGATCGGCCGGTTCCTGCCCGGCATCGGCGGGCTGATCGCCAACGCGCTGACGACGCTGCTGGCGGCGCGGCTGAGCCGGCAGGACGAATACGAGGCCGACGCCTATGCCAGCGCTTTGCTGGTCAAGGCGGGGATCGGCACCGGGCCGCAGAAGTCGCTGTTCACCAAGCTCGAGGCGCTGACCCGGACCAACATGGGCGCGGTGCCGGCCTGGCTGCTGAGCCACCCCAAGGTCGAGGACCGTATCGCCGCCATCGAGACGCTGGAAGCGCGCTGGAGCGCGCAGCTTTCGTAACTTGCCCGCCGCGCCGGGGAATAGTCAGTCAGGCGCAGGACCGGAGGGCCTCGCCCGTTCCAGCGCCTTGCCGAGGCGCGGCAGCCGCGCCTTCTTCATCAGCCGACGCAGATCCCAGCGCTCGCCCGACAGCGCCTCGGCCCGGGCGTGCACGCGCGCCACGGCGGCGGCGACCGCCTCGGGATGCGTGTCGTAAAGCTGGCGCAGAAAGCCGTCGGGATCGCGGCGGGACAGCCCCTCTTCGGCAAGGATATGCCCCGGAAAATCCGAGGCGTTCATCGTCAGGAGAATATCGGCGCTGCCCGCGATGGCGGCGGCAAGTACGTGGATGTCGTGCGGGTCGGGCAGCCAGAGCCGCGTCTCGATGCCCGGCGCAGGCGGAACCTCGGCCTCGGGCCAATCGGCCCGGACCAGCGCGATCTCGCCGCGCGCCTGCGCCTCGCCCCCAGGTCCCAGCTTGCGCGCGGCCAGCGCCCATTCCTCGAGGATCCGGGCCGACCAGAGCGGCTGGAACAGGCCCTGCGCCGCCACTCCCAGGACGACCTCGCGCATTACCGTGGGATAGAGCACGTTCGCGTCGAGCAGGACCTTCACGGGGTCAGCCGGCAGAACAGCGCCTTCAGATAGCCCGACTCGGCCAGTTGCGGCAGTTGCGGGTGATCGGGCCCGGCGGAGCCGGTATGAATGATCTGCGCCGCGTGTCCGGCCCGCCCGATGCCGCGGGCCGAGGCCTTGCGGAAGGCGGCCAAATCGACGGCGTGGCTGCAGGAACAGAGACCCAGATACCCGCCGGGCGCGACCAGCCCGGCGGCCAGGCGCGCGACCTTCTCGTAGGCGCGCAGCCCGGCCTCGCGGGACTGTTTGGACGGCGCGAAGGCCGGGGGATCGCAGATCACCAGGTCGAACGGCGCGCTCTGCTCGGCCAGCGCCTGCATCGCGTCGAAAGCGTCGCCCTGTCGCGTTGCGAAACGGTCCGCCGCGCCCATCGCCCGGGCGCCGCCCGTGGCCAGCTCCAGCGCTGGGGCCGAGGCGTCGACGGCCAGCGCCGAGGCGGCGCCGCCGGCCAGCGCGGCAAGCGAGAAGCCGCCCACGTGCGAGAACACGTCGAGCATCCGCGCGCCACGGGCCAGCGACGCGGCGAAGGCGTGGTTCGGCCGCTGGTCGTAGAACAGGCCGGTCTTCTGCCCGCCCAGAAGGTCGGCCAGGTATTTGGCGCCGTTCATCGGCACCTCGACCGGTCCCGCGACCGTCCCTTGAAGGACCAGCGTCTGGTCATCGAGGCCTTCCAGCGCGCGCGTCCGTCCGCCTGCGTTCTTGACCACCGCGGTCACGCCGGTGACGGCAACCAGCGCCTCGCAGAGCGGGCCGATCAGCGTCTCGGCCCAGGCGGCGTTGGGCTGGATCACCGCCGCCGCGCCGAAGCGGTCGATGACCACGCCGGGCAGCCCGTCGGCCTCGGCATGGACGAGACGGTAGTAGGGCGCGTCATAGAGCCGTTCGCGATGTGCCAGCGCGGCGCGCAGGCGGGCGGCAAGCCAGGCGCTGTCGATTTGTGCAGACGGGTCGCGATCGAGCATCCGGGCGATGATGCGCGAGGCCGGGTTGACGGCGACCACGCCCAGGGGATGCCGATCGGCATCCTCCAGCACCGCGATCGTGCCGGGCGGCAGCGCCCGGGTGCGCCGGTCGGTCACCAGTTCGTTGTCGTAGACCCAGGGCGCGCCATGGCGGATCGCGCGGGCGTCGGTCTTGGGGCGCAGTCGTACAACGGGAAGGGAGGAGGGCGGCATGCCCTCCTCCCTAAACTGTCCCTCGATGCCTTGAAAGGCTCAGATCTGGTTGATCGCCTCGAAGAGCGGGTTGGCCTCGACCACGTGGCGCTCGCCCGCCAGTTCCTTCTGGATGACGTAGGCCAGGTGGTTGGTGATGCGCACCTTCTGGGTGACGCCGCGCGCCTCTGCGGCGACCGCGGCCGCTCCGCCGAGCGCGTCGAAATCGGCCTTGACGAATTTCGTCGGAACCAGCGTCTCGCCGGTTTCGGCATCGACCACGGTCATGTGGAACTGGATCGCGTGCACGCCGCCCACGGTGTAGCGGGCCTTTTCGGTCAGCGCGTGGAAGCGCGTCACCTGGACCATCATTACCGCGGGGCGGTCGCCCTGCATCTGGCTGGCGCCCTTGCTCAGGCCTGCCTCGACGATGGCGCGGACCTGTTCGTGGCGGTTGCCGATGGGATCCTCGCGCCAGACGATGTCGCCCGACGGATAGTAGCGGTTGGCCTCGCTGACGCGCAGGGTCTCGGGCACGTTAACGCTGATCTTCACGATCTTGAAGTCGGCCAGCATGGCGGCGGGCGCGGCATCGGGGCCAGCGGTCAACGGCGCGCGGATCGGCGCGTCGCGGCTCGTGGTGTCGACGGAAGCGCAGGCCGAAAGGCCAAGAGCCGCCGCAATGGCGATGAAAGTGCGAAGAGTCGTCTTGGTTTTTTCAGGGTGCATGACCCACCTCCTGGGCGTTCTGCCCGTTTATTGACAGGTCAGATCTGGCGCTGGAATGGGGCCGAAATAAGAAAATCCCGGAGCATTTCCGGGATTTCCTTCTTGTTCACTGTGGCTTTGAAGTGCCGGTCAGGCCGGTTTTCCGACGATCTCGGTGCCGGCGGCGCGCGGGGCGCGCAGCCAGGCAACGGCGCGGCGCAGGCCGGCGGAAATCATGTCCGCGCGCATCTGGCGGGCGCGGGCGTCGATTTCCACCAGGTCGTATCTTACGGTATCGGTTGTCATATCAGGTCCTTTCAGGTCCTTATAGAGCGTGTCGAGTGCACAGATATGGAGTGGCGGGGCGATACACGATGCCCAATTCCGCATTCCCGCCATGCAGTGCAAGCAAGGCGTCGCTCAATGGCGCAGAGATTGGTTGTTAGCGCTAACAGAAAATGATATCTTAAACGTGTCAGCAATCAGCAGGACGGACCCATGCCCCTGAATTCCACCATCGAGGCCGTCACCGACCGCATCGTCGAACGCAGCCGCGAGCATCGCGGCCGCTACCTGGACCGCATCGCCAGGGCGGCCGAGAGCGGCCCGGCCCGGGCGCATCTGAGCTGCGGCAACCAGGCCCATGCCTATGCGGCGATGGGCCAGGACAAGGACGCGCTGGTGGCCGAACGCGCGCCCAATCTCGGGATCGTCACCGCCTACAACGACATGCTGTCGGCGCATCAGCCGTTCCAGACCTTCCCCGACCTGATCAAGGAGGCCGCCCGCAAGGTCGGCGCCACGGCGCAGGTCGCGGGCGGCGTGCCGGCGATGTGCGACGGCGTCACGCAAGGCAATCCGGGGATGGAACTGTCGCTGTTCTCGCGCGACGTGATCGCGCTGGCCACCGGCGTTGCGCTTTGCCACAACACCTTCGACGCGGCGGTCTTCCTTGGGGTCTGCGACAAGATCGTCCCGGGCCTGGTGATCGCGGCGGCGACCTTCGGGCACATCCCGGCGGTGTTCCTGCCCGCGGGTCCCATGCCCAGCGGCATAACCAACGATGAAAAGGCGCGCGTGCGCCAGCAATTCGCCACCGGCGAGATCGGCCGCGACAAGCTGATGGAGGCCGAGATGGCCTCGTATCACGGCCCGGGTACCTGCACCTTCTACGGCACCGCCAATACCAACCAGATGCTGATGGAGTTCATGGGGCTGCACCTGCCCGGCGCGTCCTTTGTCAACCCCAACACGCCGCTGCGCGAGGCCCTGACGGTGGCCGGCGCGCAGCAGGCGCTGGCGATCACCGCGCTTGGCAACGATTACCGCCCGGCGGGACAGGTCCTGGACGAGAAGGCCTTCGTCAACGGCATCGTCGGGCTGATGGCGACGGGCGGCTCGACCAACCTGGTGCTTCACATGCCGGCGATGGCGCGGGCGGCGGGCGTGCTGCTGGATGTCGAGGATTTCGACCAGATCTCGGGCGCCGTGCCGATGATGGCCAAGGTCTATCCCAACGGGCTGGCCGACGTGAACCATTTCCACGCCGCGGGCGGGCTGGGCTACATGATCGGCGAATTGCTGGACGCGGGCCTGCTGCATCCCGACACCCGCACGGTGGCGGGCGACGGGCTGAAACGCTATGCCCAGGAGCCGAAGCTGAGGGACGGCGTGCTGACCTGGGAGGACGGCGCGGGCGAGAGCCTGAACGACAAGATCCTGCGCCCGGCCTCGGACCCGTTCCAGACCACCGGCGGGCTGAAGGAACTGAAGGGCAATCTGGGCCGCGGCGTGATGAAGGTCTCGGCGGTGAAGCCGTCGCACCACGTGGTCGAGGCCCCTGCCCTGGTCTTCGAGGACCAGGCAGACGTGAAAAAAGCCTTCAAGGACGGCAAGCTGAACCAGGACACCGTCGTGGTTGTCCGCTTCCAGGGCCCCAAGGCCAACGGCATGCCCGAGTTGCACTCGCTGACGCCGATGCTGGCGGTGCTGCAGGATCGCGGGCTGAAGGTGGCGCTGGTCACCGACGGGCGGATGTCGGGGGCCAGCGGCAAGGTGCCGGCGGCGATCCATGTCAGCCCCGAAGCCGCCGCCGACGGGCCGCTGGCGCGGCTGCGCGACGGCGATCTGGTGCGGGTCGACGCCGCCGCCGGGCGGCTGGAGGTGCTGGGCGTGGAACTCGACGCCCGCGAGCCGGTCGTGCCGGACCTGTCCGCCAACGAATTCGGGTTGGGGCGCGAGATGTTCGCCAGCTTCCGCGCCAGCGTCGGCGCCTCGACCGAGGGCGCGGCGGTGGTGGTCTGAGCCGCCTGCCCGACCCAAGAACAGCAACATGACGGGGCAAGCCGACCCCGCACATCTCGGAAAGGATGCCGCATGATCACACCGCAAGAGGCCAGCGCCAAGACGCTGGAGATCTGCCGCCTGGCGCCGGTGGTTCCGGTGCTGGTGATCGAGGATGCATCCATCGCCAGACCGCTGGCCGAGGCGCTTGTGGCAGGCGGATTGCCGGCGCTGGAGGTCACCCTGCGCACGCCGGCGGCGCTGGACGTGATCGCGGCGATGGCCGAGGTCGAGGGCGGCGTCGTCGGCGCTGGAACCGTCCTGACGCCCGAGGATGTGGCCAAGGCCAAGGCGGCGGGCGCGCGGTTCGCAGTGTCGCCGGGGGCGACCGACAAGCTTTGCGCGGCCTGCGAGGCGGCGGACCTGCCGCTCTTGCCCGGCGCGGCGACCGCGACCGAGGCGATGATGCTGCTGGAGCGCGGCTATACCACGGCGAAGTTCTTCCCGGCCGAAACCTCCGGCGGGGCCCCAGCGCTGAAGGCCATCGGCGCGCCGCTGCCGCAGATCACCTTTTGCCCCACGGGCGGCGTCAGCCCGAAGAACGCGCCGGATTACCTGGCGCTGTCCAACACGGTCTGCGTCGGCGGGTCCTGGGTGGCGCCGGGCGACAAGGTCAAGGCCGGCGACTGGGCCGGGATCGAGGCGCTGGCGCGCGAGGCGGCAAAGCTCGCCCGGTAAGATCGCTTGAAACCTACCTTACGTCAGGGGGATCCCCTGCCGCCCGGCCAGATCGGTGAAATACTGCCACGCCACCCGGCCTGACCGCGCGCCGCGCGTCGCCTGCCACTCGATCGCCTCGGCGCGCAGGGTGGCGTCGTCGATGGTGACCCCGTAGGCGTCGCAATAGCCGCGGATCATCGCGAGATATTCGTCCTGGCTGCAGGGATGGAATCCCAGCCACAGGCCGAAGCGGTCGGATAGCGACACCTTCTCTTCCACCGCCTCGGACGGGTTGATGGCGCTGGAGCGCTCGTTCTCGATCATGTCGCGCGGCATCAGGTGGCGGCGGTTCGAGGTGGCGTAGAATACGACGTTCTCCGGCCGGCCCTCGATGCCGCCGTCGAGCACCGCCTTCAGCGACTTGTAGTGCTGGTCGTCGTGCGAAAACGACAAATCGTCGCAGAACAGGACAAAGCGCGCCTCTGCCCCGCGCAGCAGGTTCAGGAGCCGGCCGATGCTGGGCAGGTCCTCGCGCTGGACCTCGACGATCTTGAGGCCCGGATGATCTGCGTGAACGGCGGCATGCACCGCCTTGACAAGGCTCGATTTTCCCATGCCGCGCGCGCCCCAGAGCAAGGCGTTGTTGGCCGGCAAGCCGCGGGCGAACTGGCGGGTATTGGTCAGCAGCGTGTCGCGTGATCGGTCGATGCCCAGAAGCAGCGGCAGATCGACCCGGTTGACCTGCGCCACCGGCTCCAGCCGGTCGGGCTCGACATGCCAGACAAAGGCCTCGGCGGCGCCGAAATCGGGCGCCGCGCGCGGCGCCGGGCTGATCCGCTCCAGCGCCTCGGCGATCCGCAGCAGCGGATCGCTCACGCCTTCGGCCCCTCGCCTTCCGGCTCGGGCTCGTCGTCGAACTCGTCGTAGACGTCGTCGAGGCTCTCGCCCTCGCCCAGCACGCCCTCGGCGCGCAGCCGCTCGTCGCGGCGCTTTTCCACCTGCCGGACAAGCTGGATGGACACCTCGTAGAGCCCGTAGACCACCACGAACAGGATGACCTGGGTGATCACGTCGGGCGGCGTCACCAGCGCGGCCAGCACCAGGATGCCGACGACGGCGTATTTGCGCACCGTCCTCAGGCCACGCGACGACACCAGCCCCGCCTTGCCCATCAGCGTCAACAGCACCGGCAACTGGAAGCACAGGCCGAAGGCGACGATGAACTTGATCGTCAGCGACAGGTATTCCTGGGCCGAGCCCTGGAAGGCGATGCCCGCGGTGGTGTTGTCGATCTCGCCGTCGGCAGCCAGCGAGCCCTCTTGCTGGAAGCCGAGGAAGAAGTCGAAGGCCAGGGGCGTGACGATGTAGAAGGCAAACGACGCGCCAAGGAAGAACATGAACGGCGAGGCGACCAGGAACGGCAGGAAGGCGCCCTTCTCGGACCTGTAGAGCCCCGGCGCCACGAAGCGCCACATCTGGAACGAGATATAGGGAAACGACAGCATCAGCCCGCCGAGAAGCGAGATCGAGATGGCGACGAAGAAGCCCTCCTGCAGCTTGATCAGGATCAGCCCGCAATCGTCGCCCATCGCGCCGCGCGCATCGCAGAGCGGCTGGGTGAGGAAGTTGAAGATCGGGTTCCAGACGGTAAAGCAGATCACCATGCCGATGATGAAGGCCACGACCGAATGGATCAGCCGGGTCCGCAGCTCGGCCAGATGCTCGATCAACGGCGCCGAACTGTCCTCGATTTCGTCATGCTCGACGCTCATGCGGAGGTGTCTTTCGCCTTGGCGGGTTTCGCCCGGGACTTGGCAGCCGCTTTCGGCTTCGCAGCGGCTTTCGGCTTGGCCTTGACGGCAAGCTTCGGCTTGGCGGCGGGCTTCGGCTCGGCGGCGGGCGCGGCGGCGCTTTCAGCCTTCGCCGCGGCTTCGGCCGCGCGCTTCTCGGCGCCCACCTTGGCGGCGTGGTCGTGGATCTTCTTCGCCGTCGCGGCGCGTTCCTCGGACAGCCGCTGGGTTTCGGGACCTTTCGGGGCGGTACGGGACTTGCCCGGCTGCCACTCTTCGAACTTGGTGGCGGCGTCGCTCAGCTTGTCGAGGCCGAGATTGCGCGCCGATGTGACGTTCTTCAGATCGCTCGCCATGTCCTTGACGCCGGCCTCGTCCGCGGCCTCGTTCATCGCGCGCTGGAACTCGCGGGCCATGCCGCGCAGCTTGCCGGTGAACCGGCCCAGGGTGCGGAACATGCCGGGCAGGTCCTTGGGGCCCACCACGATCAGCGTCACGATGCCGATCAGCAGAAGTTCGGTCCAGCCGATGTCCAACATCGCCTTGGCGCCTTCGCCCTAGCCGCGGGTCTTCGACTTGATCTTCTCGGCGTCCAGCGTCGCGTCGGGCTTGACGCCGTCGGAATGGCCCGGAGGCGTCACGTCGCCGTGCTCGGGCGGGGTGACCTTGGCCACGTCCTGCGTGCCGTCCTCCAACTCGCGCTTGCTGTCGTCGACGCCACGCTTGAAGGCGGTGATGCCCTTGCCGACCTCGCCCATCAGCGACGAGATCTTGCCGCGCCCGAACAGGACCAGCACGACGATGGCGATCAGAAGAAGGCCAGGCAGGCCGATATTGTTCAGCATGGGGGTGTCTCCCTTCGTGGACCGGTCCCGCCGGCCCCTCTTTGTGTATCCGAGCCGTATGTAAGTATTTGCGGGCCTCTGGGAAAGCACCAATCGACGATTGCCGCCGATCCTCACGCAAAATCGCAGGTTTCGAGGGGCGCGGCTGCCTGGCGATTCTGCAACTGACAGGTTAATGTCAGGAATGCGGGTGAAAGGAGCCTCGATATCGCGAATCACACAGCCCCGGCGGGCCGGTCCGACCGGCTTTACGACCTGATCCGCATTCTGCGCGACGGCAGGCTGCACCGCGCGGCGGATCTGGCGCGCCATCTGCGCGTGTCCGAGCGGACGATCTACCGAGACATGGACACGCTGGCGGCGTCGGGCGTGCCGGTGGCCGGGGCGCGCGGGCTGGGATACCAGATGACCGCGCCGGTCACGCTGCCGCCCCTGAACCTGACACTGACCGAGCTGGAGGCGCTGCACCTGGGGATGGCCGTGGTCGGCGAGGCGGAGGATGCCGATCTGCGCGAGGCGGCGCGGGCCTTGTCCAAGAAGATCGACGCGGTGCTGCCCGAGGACCGCAGCGCGGCCCCGCGTGGCTGGGGCTTTGCCATCTACCCCTTTGCCGATGCCGCCGCGGGTTTCCGCCACATGCCGGCGATCCGCGCCGCGATCCGGGCGCGCCAGAAGCTTCGGATCACGGTCGCGGGCGAGGACGGGACGCGGGTGATCCGGCCGCTGGCGCTGGAATACTGGGGCCGGGTCTGGACTGTGACCCTGTGGTGCGAGCGCGACGCGGATTTCCGGGCGATCCGGGTCGACCGGATCGACGCGCTGGCGGTCCTGCCGGCGCTTTTCGTCGAGGAGCAGGGCAAGACGCTGATCGATTACCGCCAGCGGCAGGAGCCGGCACCCGGCCAGCGCCCTTACTGAAACAGGATCCCCTGGCCGAAGCTGCCGATGGCGCTGGCCAGGATCGGCGACAGGATCGCCACGATGGCATTGAGCGCCTTCACCGGGCTGATCGCCGGCAGGTCCGGCTGCGCCGCCTGCGGCGTTTCCGACATTTCGGTCTGCAGCCGGTCGCGCCGCTGGATGTGAATCATCATCACCGGCAGATAGCAGGACAGGATCAGCACGCTGTAACCCACCCCGACATAAAGCGTGACCGCGCTGACCAATTCCCGGTAGGCGCTGCGCCGGGCCTCGTCGGCGATCAGGTCGGCGGGCCAGTACATCCACGCCATCAGGAAGGTGATCCCAGCGGTCAGCAGCAGCCCCGCGCAATAGAGGTAGCGTTGCGCCACCGTCTGCGCCGCCCGCATCTGCGCCGCCCGGGCCTCGGCGCTGGCGGCCGGGTCGTGGCGCGGCCGCGCCAGCGACAGGATCATGCCGGCCAGCGCGGCGGTCAGGGCAAAGGAGGTCAGCGCGTTGATCGCGTTGCTCAGGGCGCGGAACATGCCGAAGGCCGAGCGGTCCAGGCAGGTCGGCCCGTCGGCGCAATAGCCGGTCACGCCCAGACCCAGCGCCGCCTCGAAGAAGTCGCGGCCCAGCAGCGCGTAGGTCTCGAATTCGCCGAGGCTTTCGGGCTCCAGGATCGACAGGACGATCCCGACCGCGGCGCCGGCGGCGATCCCCGCCAGCGCCGTCAGGACGCCGCGGCGCGTGTAGTTCGCCGCCAGATCCAGCGAAAAGATCAGCAGCACCGAAACCGAACAGGCGCCGAAAAAGGCGAAGGCGGCCATGAACTTGTAGCGCCCGGTCAGCTCGATCATCCGGGCGGGCTCGGCAAAGGTGTCGGTCGGCAGGGCGAATGACGGATCGCCGAAGGTCTTCAGCAGCGCCTCGAACAGCAGGTAGACCGCGATGGGCGCGAGCAGGATCAGCATGTAGCCGGGCGCGAGGTCGAGCCGCCCCGGCGGAGCGGATGGGTCGGTCATGGCCGGACTATGGCTTGCGTCGCGGCGTCAGGCAATCGCGCGCCTCAGGCCGCGTCCTTTTCCGTCGCCGGGAACACGAAGCAGCGGTCGCGGCGGATGGTGAGCCACAGCGCCATGCCGGGCTTTGGCAGGAACACCGAGGGGACGGTGGCCTTCAGGACCGAGAGGTCGTGGTCCATGCGGAACTCGACCAGGCTTTCCGAGCCCATGAACCGCGCCCGCTGCACCACGCCGCGCGCCGGCACACCGTCCTGCGGGGTCGGGTTAGGGCCGCGACCGTTCCGGTCGAAGTCGATCTTCAGATGCTGCGGCCGGATCACGATGTCCACATGGGCGCCGTCGGGCCGGCCCGGGGCGAGGAACTGGCCGAACGGCGTGTCCGTCAGCGCCCCGTGAACCGTGCCGCGGATCACGTTGATATCGCTGAAGAACGCCGCCGCGGCCTTGTCCACGGGCGCGTTGTAGACGTTGTAGGGCGCGCCCTGCTGCACGATGCGCCCGTCGCGCATCAGCGCGATCTCGTCGGCCATGCGCATCGCCTCGTCGGGCTCGTGCGTGACCAGCAGGACGGCGGTGCCCTCGTCCTTGAGGATGTCGAGGGTCTCGTCCCGGATACCGTCGCGCAGGCGGTTGTCGAGGCCGGAAAACGGCTCGTCCATCAGCATGATCTTCGGCCGCGGCGCGATGGCGCGGGCCAGGGCCACGCGCTGCTGCTCGCCGCCCGACAGGGCATGCGGGAACGCGTCGAGAAACTGTGACAGGTGCACCCGCTCCAGTAATTCCGCCGCGCGGGCGCGGCGCTGCGCCTTGGGCCCGGTCAGCCCGAAGGCCACGTTCTCGGCCACCGTCAGATGCGGGAACAGCGCGAAATCCTGGAACATCAGCCCGATCGAGCGCTTTTCCGGCGGCACGCGGGTGACGGTGTCGCAGACCAGTTCGCCGTCGACGAAGATCCGCCCCTCGTCCTGCATCTCGACGCCGGCGATGCAGCGCAGCGTCGTGGACTTGCCGCAGCCCGACGGCCCCAGCAGGCAGGTCACCTGCCCCGGCATCACCCGCAGCGAGACGTCGTCGACCACCGCGCGGCCGCCATAGCGGCGCGTCAGGTGCTCGATTTCCAGCCGGGGCACGGTCTCGGTCACGTCTTCCGCCCATTAACCCGATAAAATTCATCGGACTTTCGGCAGATAGCAATACGTCCGGTTGCTCGCAACCCCGGCTGGGGGAGCGGCCTCAGAGCTTGCGCCGCAGGGCCTCGATTTCTTCGAGCGTCACCTGCCGGGCGGACAGGCGGCCAATGTCGTTGCGGGTCAGGCCGATATCGCGCAGCAGGTGATCGCTCAGCTGCTCGATGCCGTAGGTCGGCGGCCGTTTGCGCCGGATCGACATCAGGTCGCGCAATCGCAACACGTGCGATTTGATGAAGGCAAAGACCGGGACGCCCCGCGCCGCGCGCGGGTGGTATGCTGGCATCGTCATGGTGATAATCCTCTCTTTTCTGTAATGAATATGACCTGCCACGCGCCTTCGGACAAACGCCGATCCTTGACAGGACATGTCAGGAAAAGTCACATATTGGCATGGCCCGCTATCTTCCCAGCCTGAACGCCTTGCGCGCCTTCGAGGCGGCCGGACGCCTGGGCGGTTTCAGCCGTGCGGCGGAGGAGCTGAACGTCAGTCACGCCGCCGTCAGCCGGCATGTCCATGCGCTTGAAAGCCAGCTTGGCACCGCGCTTTTCGCCCGCGCTCCGCGCGGTGTCCGGCTGACCGAAGCGGGCCGCGACTATCTTGCCAGGGTCTCGCCGGCACTCGAGGCGATCTCGCGCGCCAGCGTCGCGGTCCGGGCGATCCAGGGCAGCGGGGTGTCGGTCAGCTGCGAGCCGACTTTCGCGATGAAATGGCTGATGCCGCGGCTCGGCGAATTCGAGGCCGCGCAGCCGGCCGTCGACATTACCCTGCACAGCACGCCCGGCCTGGCCGACGTGGCCGGCGGCGAGGTCGACATGGCGATCCGCTACAGCCGGCAGCCGCCCGAGGCGGTGAGCTTCGATTTGATCTCGGACCTGCCGGTCTATCCCTATGCCGCGCCGGGATACACCGAGGCGACCGACCCGCGGGATCTGCTGCGCCTGCGCCTTTTGCACGAGGATGACGGCACGCTGTGGCGGCAATGGTTCGCCGTGGCCGGGATCGCGGACGCGGTACTGCCGCGAAAGCCCAAGCTGTTCAGCTCTCTGCTGGCCATCGAGGGGGCGCTGTCGGGCCAGGGCATCGTGCTGACCTCGGCCGAACTGGCCGAAAACGACGTGCGCGACGGGCGGCTGGTGCGCCTGTCCCCGGTCGGCCTCGCATTCGGGGCCTACCGCCTGCTCTACCGGCCCGAAGCGATCCGGCGGCGGCCGCTACGGCAGTTCCGCGACTGGCTGATCGCCGCCACCCGCGAGTTCCGCCCCCGCGGCGATCCGTCGGGCTAGGTCACAGCGTCGAGTTCATCGCGCCGCCGTCGAGCAGGATGTTCTGGCCGACAATGAAGCCCGCGAGGTTCGAGCACAGGAAAGCGCAGGCCGCGCCGAATTCCTCTGCCGTGCCGTAGCGGCGGGCCGGAATCGTCGCGGCGCGGCGGGCCCGGGCCTCGTCCAGCGCAATCCCCTCCTTCTCGGCCGCGGCGCCATCGAGGCTGTTGGCGCGGTCGGTGGCGTGGATGCCGGGCAGCAGGTTGTTGATGTTCACGCCCGAGGGCGCGACCTGCCGGGCGGTGCCGGCGACATAACCGGTCAGCCCGGCGCGGGCGGAATTCGACAGGCCCAGCACGCCGATAGGCGACTTCACCGATTGCGAGGTGATGTTGACGACCCGGCCCCAGCCGCGATCCATCATGCCGGGCAGCAAGGCCTTCATCAGCGCGATGGGCGTCAGCATGTTGGCGTCCAAGGCCTTGATGAAATCCTCACGCTCCCAGTCGGTCCACATGCCCGGCGGCGGCCCCCCGGCATTGGTGACGAGGATGTCGGCATCGCCGGCGGCCTTGAGCACCTGCGAGCGGCCGGAATCCGACGTAATATCGGCGGCGACCGGGGTAACCTTGACACCGAACTCGGTGCGGATCGCCTGCGCCGCCGTCTCCAGCGCCTCGGCGCCGCGCGCATTCATCACCAGATCGACGCCGGCCCCCGCCAGCGCCCGCGCGCAGCCCAGCCCCAGCCCCTTCGACGAGGCGCAAACCAGCGCGCGCCTGCCCTTGATCCCCAAATCCATCGCAATGCCTCCCTGGCGCCATGATTTTGCCACAGACCTAGCAGCGCAGCGGCGAAACGGAAAGAAGGCGAATCTCTTTCGGCGCATTTCCCGCGCGGCGTGCGAGACAATTTCGAGGTGCGCCGATGAACTGTCAGAATTTCAGAAACAAAAACTTAATCTTGCCACACGAAGTTCATAATTCCGTTGACCCGGCCCGCAGCCGTGACCAAGATTGTGGCACAACTATGGCGGTGGGGGGTGCCTCGCCTGGGATCCCGGGGGCGGATCCGGCGAGGCACAGCCGTGGATGGAAATGGTGGGCTGCCGGATATGACGATTCACAACATTCAGACACGTGCGAAAGCGCAGGGGCTTCGGGTATTCAAGGCATCCGATTTCGTGGTGATCAATGGCGCCAATCTGGGCGATCCGGTTGCCGACGGGTCCGAGATGATGCTCAGCGACATCTACCAGCTGGCCCCGGAGGCGCGCAGCTGGCGGCTGGCGTTGTCGGCGACGGGCGGGCTGGCGCGCCTGAGCGTGGCCGAGGGGTCGCAGCTGGGCACGCTGGGGGCGCAGGTGCATCTCGACTGCTGCGCCACCTTCATGGCGCCGGACGGTCGCACGGTCGACGCGCTGGTGCTGATCGAGTTGGAGCGCGGCACCGAGCTGATCGGGGAAATCTACCTGCTGCCGCTGGCCGAATTGCAGCCAAAGACCGACTACGCGCTGGTCACCGTCGATGCCGACAGCCCGATGATGAAGTTCGCCGAACTGGCCTGCGTGTCTTTCACCCGCGGCACCCATATCACCATGGCCAGCGGGGAGCAGCGGCGGATCGAGGACATCGCGGTCGGCGACCGGGTTCTGACCCGCGACAGCGGCGTGCAGCCGGTGCGCTGGATCGGCAGCCATACGATGCGCGCCAGCGGCGCCTTTGCGCCGATCCGCATCGCCAAGGGCGCGATGAACAACGCCAACGAGCTGCGCCTCAGCCCGAACCAGCGCATCTTCGTCTACCAGCGCGAGGACAAGCTGAAGGCCGGCCGCGCCGAGGTGATGGTGCGCGCCGAGCTTCTGGTCAATGGCGACACGGTGACCCGCGGCGACGGCGGGTTCGTGGAGTACTACCAGATCCTGTTCGACAACCACGAATTCATCTTCGCCGAGGGCATCGCCACCGAAAGCCTGACGCTGGACGTCTCGACCAGCGCGGCCCTGCCGCGTGAGGTCTGCGACCGGCTGGGCATCGCGCGGCCGGCCAAGCGCGGACCCAGGGCCTTCGAGATCGTCGAGGGCATGCTCGATTCCGCGAT
>JAHELH010000016.1:16183-18890 GCA_024644285.1 Paracoccaceae bacterium
TTCCGGGACAAGCCCTTTGCAAGGGCCACCACGAAGGCGGTCATGCACGTTCCGGTCAACATGGGCCGGGTCTTTGAACGTGTCCAGAACCATATCCAGGCGGCAAAGGCCTATGACGCCGACGATTTCATAGTCCTGAGCCGCAGCCTGTCGCCGTGGACCGACGAGCATCTGTTCGCCATCGCCGCGCCGGTGCCGGAGGAAGAGGCGGTCAGCCTTTCGGGGGATTTCATCACGAAGATCTTCGAAGGACCCTATCGCGAGGTCCGCAACTGGCACCCGGAAATGCAGGCGCTGGCGCAAGGGGACGGCCCCAGCTCCGACGAGGTCTACTTTTTCTACACGACTTGCCCGAAATGCGCGAAGGCATATGGCGAGAACTACGTCGTCGGCGTGGCACGAACTGCCCCGAAGGCTTCCGCCACACAGGGCTGACCCCGCGCGAGACGGCGGCGTGACGGCGATTGCCCTTCCGCCTGCCCTCGCCTATATGCCGCGCCATGCTGGACCGCGCCCCGAACCGCCCCGACCTGCCCGCCGAGATTGCCCGGCGGCGGACATTCGCGATCATCTCGCATCCCGACGCCGGCAAGACTACGCTGACCGAGAAGTTCCTGCTTTACGGCGGCGCCATCCAGATGGCCGGACAGGTGCGCGCCAAGGGCGAGGCGCGGCGTACGCGGTCGGACTTCATGCAGATGGAGAAGGACCGCGGCATCTCGGTCTCGGCCAGCGCCATGTCGTTCGACTATCAATCCTACCGCTTCAACCTCGTCGACACGCCCGGCCACAGCGATTTCTCCGAAGACACCTATCGCACGCTGACCGCCGTGGACGCGGCGATCATGGTGATCGACGGGGCCAAGGGGGTGGAAAGCCAGACGCAGAAGCTGTTCGAGGTCTGCCGCCTGCGCGACCTGCCGATCCTGACCTTCTGCAACAAGATGGACCGCGAAAGCCGCGACACGTTCGAGATCATCGACGAGATTCAGGAGATGCTGGCGATCGACGTCACTCCGGCCTCGTGGCCCATCGGCCGCGGCCGCGATTTCATCGGCTGCTACGACGTGCTGCGCGACCGGCTGGAGCTGATGGACCGCGCCGACCGCAACAAGGTGGCGGAATCGATCAAGATCGAGGGGCTCGACGATCCCAAGCTGGCGGACCATGTGCCCGCGGCGCTGCTGGAGGTGCTGCGTGAAGAGCTGGAGATGGCGCGCGAATTGCTGCCGCCCTTCGACGCCAAGGCGTTTCTCGAGGGTTCTCTGACGCCGATCTGGTTCGGCAGCGCGATCAATTCGTTCGGGGTCAAGGAGCTGATGGACGGCATCGGCAATTACGGCCCGGTGCCGCAGCCGCAATTGGCCGAGCCGCGCCAGGTGTCGCCGGACGAAAAGGCCGTCACCGGTTTCGTCTTCAAGGTCCAGGCCAACATGGACCCCAAGCACCGCGACCGGGTGGCCTTTGTCCGGCTCGCCTCGGGGCACTTCAAGCGCGGCATGAAGCTGACCCACGTGCGGACGAAAAAACCGATGGCGATCACGAACCCGGTGCTGTTTCTGGCGAGCGACAGGGAATTGGCCGAGGAGGCCTGGGCCGGCGACATCATCGGCATCCCGAACCACGGGCAGCTGCGCATCGGCGATACGCTGACCGAGGGCGAGTCGATCCGGGTCACCGGCATCCCGTCCTTCGCGCCGGAGCTGTTGCAATCGGTGCGCGCGATGGATCCGCTCAAGGCCAAGCATCTGGACAAGGCCTTGATGCAGTTCGCGGAAGAAGGCGCGGCCAAGGTGTTCAAGCCGATGATCGGGTCGGGCTATGTCGTCGGCGTGGTCGGCGCGCTGCAATTCGAGGTGCTGGCCAGCCGGATCGAGCTGGAATACGGCCTGCCCGTCCGCTTCGAGGCGTCGCAATTCACGTCCGCCCGCTGGGTCAGCGGCCCGAGGGACAAGGTCGAGACATTCGCCCAGGCCAACAAGCAGCACATGGCGACCGACAATGACGGGGATCTCGTCTACATGACGCGCCTGCAATGGGACATCGACCGGGTGGCGCGCGACTATCCGGCGCTGAAGCTGACGGCGACGAAGGAAATGATGGTGTGACCGCGAGATTCGATGCCGCGCGGATCGGAGCCGCGTGGGACCGGGCGCAGGCAGCGATAGAACACAGCGACGCTCCTTACCACGAGCACCCGGATGGCTGGGCGATCGACTGGGCGTCGGACAACTTTGATCGCGACCCCGAGCAGGACTGGCAGGTGATCGAGTGGATCGCGCAAAACAGCCGGCATAAGTGGTCATGCGTCATGCTGGCTGCCGGGCCTTTGGAGGACCTGATCGCAAATCATGGCGAGGCCTTCATTGCGCGTATCGAGCAACTTGCGCGCCGTTCGCCGCGCTGGCGGTTCATCCTGTCCGGCGTTTGGCCCCAGGGAAAACACGACACGGAAGTGTGGCGCCGGATCGAAGCTGCGCGCCGGGGCGGCCCGGATATGGACGCCGGCGATCCGTTGCCCGACAGCTGAGCCGAGGGATCGGCCCGGCGGAAAAGTCAGGTGAACCGCGTCATCATCGCCTGTCCGACCCGCCTGCAATGGGACATCGACCGGGTGGCGCGCGACTATCCCGAGATCCGGCTGACGGCGACCAAGGAGATGATGGTCGCCTGAGGCGCGCCTCGGCGTTCAAACGGTCGGAGAATT
>JAHELH010000212.1 GCA_024644285.1 Paracoccaceae bacterium
CCTCCGAAGGAGACCCCCATGGAGATTCGCGAGGCGCTTACCTTCGATGATGTCCTTCTGGTTCCGGCGGCCTCGAAGGTATTGCCGACCACGGCGGACACGCGGACCTTCGTCACCCGGCGCATCGCGCTGAACATCCCGGTCCTCAGCTCGGCGATGGATACGGTGACCGAGGCAAGGATGGCGATCGCGATGGCCCAGGCCGGCGGCATGGGGGTGGTGCACCGCAACCTGGACATCGAGGCGCAGGCGCGCGAGGTGCGCCGGGTCAAGCGGTTCGAATCCGGCATCGTCTACAATCCGATTACCCTGAAACCCGACCAGACGCTGGCTGATGCCAAAGCGCTGCAGGACCGCTACAACGTGACCGGTTTCCCGGTGGTAGACGAGACGGGCCGGGTCGTGGGCATCGTTACCAATCGAGACATGCGTTTCGCGACCTCGGACGAGACCCCGGTGCGGGTGATGATGACATCGGACAATCTGGCGATGCTGACCGAGCCGGCCGATCTGGACGAGGCCAAGAGCCTAATGAAGGCGCGGCGGATCGAGAAGCTGCTGGTCACTGACGGGCAGGGGCGGCTGACGGGTTTGTTGACGCTGAAGGATACCGAGCAAGCTGTGCTGAACCCGACGGCCTGCAAGGACCAGCTGGGCCGGCTGCGGGTGGCGGCGGCCTCGACGGTGGGCGATGCGGGCTTCGAGCGGTCCGAGGCGCTGGTCGATGCCGGGGTCGACCTGATCGTGATCGACACCGCGCACGGGCATTCCGAGGGCGTAGGCAAGGCGGTGGAACGCGCCAAGCGGCTGTCGAACGACGTGCAGGTGGTGGCGGGAAACGTCGCCACGGCTGAGGGCACGCGCGCGCTGATCGACGCCGGGGCGGACGCCGTCAAGGTCGGGATCGGGCCCGGGAGCATCTGCACGACGCGGATGGTCGCCGGCGTCGGTGTGCCGCAGATGACGGCGATCATGGATTGCGCCGAAGCCGCCGGCGACGTGCCGGTGATCGCCGATGGCGGCATCAAGTATTCCGGAGATTTCGCCAAGGCGATCGCGGCGGGCGCGTCCTGCGCCATGGTCGGCAGCATGATCGCGGGCACCGACGAAAGCCCGGGAGAAGTCATTCTGTATCAGGGCCGTAGCTTCAAGTCTTACCGCGGCATGGGGTCGCTGGGGGCGATGGCGCGCGGCTCGGCCGACCGCTACTTCCAGAAGGACGCGGCCAGCGACAAGCTGGTGCCCGAAGGCATCGAGGGTCAGGTGCCCTACCAGGGCTCGGCCAGCGCGGTGATCCACCAGCTGGTCGGCGGTTTGCGCGCGGCGATGGGCTATACCGGCAATGCCACGGTCGCCGAAATGCGCAGGAATTGCCGGATGGTGAAGATCACCGGCGCCGGTCTGCGCGAAAGCCACGTGCACGACGTGCAGATCACGCGGGAAAGCCCAAACTATCGCGCGATGTGAGTTTTCAATGGCTTGCGCGGTCGTCTTGATGCTGTCTGCATGACGCCGGCGGCACGAGTCTCGGCGGCGATCGAGGTGCTGGACGCGGTTCTGTCGGGCGAGAGCGCCGAGAAGACATTGACGACCTGGGCGCGGCGCTCGCGGTTCGCCGGGTCTGGCGACCGCGCCGCGATCCGCGATCACGTCTTCGACGCGCTGCGGTGCCGCCGCTCTTACGGCTGGCTCGGCGGCGGCGATACCGGCCGCGGGCTGATGATCGGTGCCTTGCGGGCGCTGGGGACCGATCCAGAGGCGCTGTTCACCGGCGAAGGCTACGCGCCGCAGCCGCTTGGCAGCGAGGAGCGCGTCATTCGCGATCTGGCAGAAGCGCCGCTGCCGGTCGCCCTCGACATCCCCGACTGGCTCGAGGCGCCGCTGCGCGACAGCCTCGGCGGCGGGACAAAGGCGATTCTGCGGGCCCTGCAATCGCGCGCGCCGGTTTTTCTGCGGGTCAATCTGCGCAAGGCCACGCCTGACGAGGCGCGCGCGCGTCTGCAGGAGGACGGGATCGGCACCAAGCCGCACACGCTGTCCGAGACCGCGTTGGAGGTTTCAACACACCCGCGCAAGGTGCAGACTTCGCGTGCTTTTCTCGACGGATTGGTGGAGCTGCAGGACGCGGCATCGCAGGCGGTGGTCGATGCATTGCCGCTGGCGCCGGGCGCGCGGGTGCTGGATTACTGCGCAGGCGGCGGCGGCAAGGCGCTGGCGATGGCGTCGCGGGCGGACGTCACGGTCGTCGCGCATGACGCCGATCCCGCGCGAATGCGGGACCTGCCGTCCCGGGCGGCCCGGGCGGGCGTGGTCATCGAGACAAGGGCAACCGAAGACCTGCCCGCCGCGCCGCCCTTTGACCTGGTGCTGTGCGACGCGCCCTGTTCGGGCAGCGGGGCATGGCGGCGCTCTCCCGAGGCGAAGTGGCGGCTGACGCCGGAGGGCCTGGCAGAGCTGTGTGCCGTGCAGGCCGACATCCTCGACCGGGCCGCGGCGCTGGTCGCACCGGGCGGCGTGCTTGCCTATGCCACCTGCTCGTTGCTGCGGGCGGAAAACGGCGATCAGATGGCGACGTTCCGCACGCGGCATCGGGCGTTCGGCTGGCTCGGCGACCGGGTCTTCACGCCTCTGGACGGGGGCGACGGTTTCTACGTGGCGCAGATGGGGCGATTGACGGATCATCCCTGACGTGTATTCGTGGAATTTCTTAACGGCTCGTTAACCCGGTTGTGGCAACGAGGAAGAGGTGTGATTAGGGAGACCGGTTTGAGCGATGCCGCCCAGCTGTCCCGGCCGTTGACGCGGCTGGCATTGGCAAGCCGGCCGCGCGCCATGCACCTCCTGGCGCCCATGGCCGGGTGTTTCGGGCTGGCGTTGTACTTTTACGGTGCGATGGCGGGGCTGGCCTTTCTGACAATTGGCCTGACGCTGTTATACGCGATGACCGCCATCGTCGGTCTCGACTGCCTGCATCGGAGGCGGCAGCGCGCGATCTGGTCCGCAGCGGCAGAGTTCATCCGGCGCGACGGCGTCCCCGGGTTCGGCACCGATTCCACCGGGCGCATCCTGTTCTGCAATCCCGCGGCGGCCGCGCGATTCACCGGGCCGCGCAACGGTCTGTTGTCGGACGCGCTGGCCGACCTGTTCGCGACACCCAGCGCGGTTATTCACCGCATGAAGCTGCTGGCCGACACCGCCGGGTCGGCCTCCGAGGACATTGCCGCGACCCGCGGCGCGCTGCGGATCTCGGTCCACCGGGTCGATACGCTGGGCTACGTCTGGCGCATCGAGGAGCGACTGGCCGATGCCGGGCGCAACGCCAGCGACCGGATCGCCTTGCCGATGATGCGTGTCAGCAAGACCAACACGATCGTCGACATGAACGCCGCCATGGAATCGCTTCTGGGCGGGCGGCCCAAGACCTTGGACCGTGTGGTCCGACAGCTGCCGCTCGAGCCCGGGCGCATGCACCAGATCGAAACCTCCGCCGGTCCGGTCGATGCGCATCTGGCCGTGGCGGAGGACGGCGACGGGCTGCGCCAGGTCGTGGTGTGGCCCGGGCAGGCGCCGAACGCGGACTGGACCCATTTCGACGCCATCCCCGTGCCGCTTCTGAAAATCTCCATCCGCGGCGAGATTCTCGTCTCGAACCGGCGCGCGCGGGCACTCCTGGGCCTCGGCGATACCGACGCCGCGGATTTCGCCGACGTGATCGAAGGCATGGGCCGGCCGGTGGACGAATGGCTGCTCGACGTGTCCGAGGGACGCGGCACCAACCGCACCGAGGTGGTGCGCGCCACGCGGCCGTGTCAGGACGTGTTCCTGCAGGTGGCGCTGGGCCGGATGGTGGAAAACGGCGACGTGTCGCTGCTGGCGGTGCTGATCGATGCCACCGAGCTGAAGACGATGGAGGCGCAGTTCGTCCAGAGCCAGAAGATGCAGGCGATCGGTCAGCTGGCCGGCGGCGTGGCGCACGATTTCAACAACCTGCTGACCGCGATCTCGGGCCATTGCGACCTGCTGCTCTTGCGGCACGAGCCGGGCGACCCGGATTTCGGCGACCTGGTGCAGATCAACCAGAACGCCAACCGCGCGGCCTCTCTGGTGGGCCAGCTTTTGGCATTCTCTCGCAAGCAGAACATGCAGCCCGAGATGATCGACCTGCGCGACACCTTGGGCGACTTGACGCATCTTCTCAACCGGCTGGTGGGCGAGAAGATCGACCTCAGCTGGACCCACGACCCCGACCTGCCGCGCATCCGCGCCGACAAGCGGCAGCTGGAACAGGTGCTGATGAACCTGGTTGTCAACGCCCGCGACGCGATGCCCGATGGCGGCCGTATCCAGGTGGAGACCCGCGCGCTGAAGCTGCCGGAGCCGCTGGAACGCGACCGGGCCTGTGTGCCCGCAGGCGATTACGTCGTGGTGACAGTGCGCGACGAAGGCTGCGGCATCGCCGCCGACCGTCTGCCGAAGATATTCGAGCCGTTCTATTCGACGAAAAGGGTGGGTGAAGGCACCGGGCTGGGCCTGTCGATGGCGTACGGCATCGTCAAGCAGTCCGGCGGCTTCATCTTTGCCGACAGCGTGGTCGGCAGCGGCACCGGCTTCACGATCTATTTTCCCGCGCACCACAAACCCGAGGCCCTGGCGCCGGCGGCGCC
>JAHELH010000213.1 GCA_024644285.1 Paracoccaceae bacterium
AACGCGCCCTCGCGCGGGGGCATCGAGATGATCTGGCGGGTGGGGCACAGGTTGTCGCGGCCCGCCTTGCAGGCCGGGCAGGCGCCGCAGGTCACCAGCGGATTGACCGTGACGCGCTCGCCTTCGCGCGGGCCGCCCACGATGGCGCCGGCTGCCTCGTGGCCGAGGATAAGCGGCGCCGGGCGGCGGTTGTCGTGGCCGAGAAAGGCGTGCATGTCCGACCCGCAGATGCCGACCGCCTCGACGCGGATCAGCACTTCGCCTGCCGCCGGGCTCGGATCGGGCGCGTCGCGATATTCGAGCGTCTCGGGGCCGGTATAAACAAGCGCCTTCATTTCGCGGTGAAGCCTCCGTCGACCATGAGGATCTGTCCGGTAACATAAGCCGAGGCGTCCGAGCAGAGAAAGAGCAGCGGGCCGTCAATGTCCTGCATCCGCCCGTTGCGGCCGATGCACGTCTGCGCGGCGTTGCGCGCGGCGCGCTCGGCGTCGGCAAAGACGGCCTGGGTCAGTTCTGTCGGGAAGAAGCCCGGACCGAGGGCGTTGGCTGTGATGCCGTGGCGCGACCAGGCCTCGGCCATGGCGCGGGTCAACTGGCCGATGCCGCCCTTGGACGCGCCGTAAGCGATGCCTGCGGGAAAGGCCCGGGTGGTCTGCAGAGAGGCGAAGGTGACGATCCGGCCCCGGCCCCTGGCCTTCATCGCCGGAACCAGCGCCTTGCTGAGAAAGAACGGCGTCTTGAGGTTGAGATCGAGGGTGCTGTCCCAGCCATCGGGCGTGACCTCGTCGGCGGCCTGGCGGGTGTTGATGCCCGCGGCGTGCACGACGATCTCGGGCGCGCCGAACGGCGCCTCGATCTCGCGGACGAGACGGTCGAGCGATGCGATGTCGGAGATGTCCGCTGTCACCGCGGCCGCGGCATCGCCGATGTCCGAGCGCAGCGTCTCCAGCGCATCACGGCGCCGGGCGACACCGACGACGCGCGCCCCGGCCGCCGCCAGGGCCTGCGCCGCGCGGCGTCCGAGCCCGGAACTGGCTCCGGTCACGCAAGCCACGCGGCCGGTCAGGTCCAAAAGGTTGCGCGGATCATCCATCTGCGGTCAGGTCGAACTTTTCATCGGGGAAATATTTCGCCAGGCGGATGTCGGCAGTGCGGGCGTGGCCCTCCATCCCCTCGAGCCGGGCAATCCGCGCGGTGGCCTCGGCCACCGGCTTGGCGCCTTCGCGGGTCGCGCGCTGCCAGGTGACGATCTTCATGTATTTATGGACGGACAGCCCGCCGGTATAGCTGGCCGCGCCGCTGGTCGGCAGAACGTGATTGGTGCCGCTGGCCTTGTCGCCAAAGGCCACGGTGGTCTCTTCGCCCAAAAACAGCGAACCGTAGCAGGTCAGCCGGTCGAGCCACCAGTCGAGGTCTTCGGCCTGCACCGTCAGGTGCTCGGGCGCATAATCGTCCGAGGTGGCGGCCATCTCATCGCGGTCGGCGCAGAGAATCACCTCGGCATAGTCGCGCCATGCGGCAGCGGCGTTTTCGCGGTTCACGTCTGGCAAATCGTCGATCAGCCGGGGCACAAGCCGCATGACCTCTTCGGCCAGTGGGCGGTCGTCGGTGACCAGCCAGACCGGCGAGTTGTAGCCATGCTCGGCCTGCCCCACGAGGTCGGCGGCGACGATCATCGGATCGGCCGTCTTGTCGGCGAGGATCAGGCTGTCGGTGGGTCCGGCGATCATGTCGATGCCGACGCGCCCGAAGAGCATCCGCTTGGCCTCGGCCACGAACTGGTTGCCAGGTCCGACGAGGATTTTCGCCTTCGGCAAGCCAAAAAGGCCGAAGGTCATTGCAGCGACGCCCTGCACACCGCCCATCGCGAGAATGCTGTCCGCGCCGCAGACATGCGCGGCGTAGACAATCGCGGGAGCGATGCCAATTTCCGGGCGTGGCGGCGAACAGGCGGTGATGTGCTGGCAGCCCGCCACCTTGGCGGTGGTCACGGTCATGATCGCGCTGGCGATGTGGCTGTAGCGGCCGCCCGGCACGTAACAGCCCGCCGCATCGACCGGGATCGCCTTTTGTCCCGCGATCAGGCCCGGCACGACCTCGATCTCGAAATTCTGCACGGTGTTCTTCTGCGCCTCGGCGAAATTCTTGACGTTGGCGTGGCTGAACTGGATGTCGCACTTCAGCTTTTCAGGGACCAGATCCGCCGCCGCCGCTATCTCTTCGGGCGAAAGCAGAATGTTCCCCTCGTACTTGTCGAACTTCGCCGCGTAGTCCAGCGCCGCCCGCTCGCCGCCGGCCTCGATATCGTCGAGGATGCCGCGGACGATCTGCTTGACGTCCGAGGCGTCGGATTTCGAGGTGAGTGTCGCTTTCTTGAGATATTGGCGGGCCATGAAGCGGCGTCCTGTTGCAAATTTCCGGGGGCAAGGCTGGCGCGTCGAATCTCCCGGAATGTAAGAGCTTACATATCGGCGATGCAAGCCTTTACATCGGTGCCGGGACCAGACACGCTTACTGTCGGAAACCCACGATGAGAGTTTCGGAAATGGTGAAACTGGCGTGATGAAAGCACGGGCTACACCGACATTGGAAGACGTCGCGCGGCGCGCTCGCGTGTCAACCGCGACGGTGTCGCGCTGCCTGAACAGTCCCGAGCGCGTCAACGAGGCGACGCGGCAGCGGGTCATGCAGGCGGTCGAGGAACTGGGCTATTCGCCGAATTTCGGCGCCCGCGTCATGGCGGCAAAGCGCACCAACACCATCGGCGCGATCATCCCGACCATGGAGAACGCCATCTTCGCGCGCGGCTTGCAGGCGTTCCAGGAAGAACTGCACGATCTGGGGTTCACCCTGCTGGTGGCAAGTTCCTCCTATCGGCGCGATTTGGAGGAAGAGCAGATCCGGGCGCTGGTCGCACGCGGCGCGGACGGATTGCTGCTGATCGGGCACGACCGGGATCCGGCGGTCGACGGATTCCTCGACGCCCAGGGGATTCCGGCTTTGGTGACTTGGTCGTTCCACCCCGAAGCCAGGCGGCCCTGCGTCGGATTCGACAACCGCTCCGCGATGCGCGGGCTGGCCCGCGAAGTCCTCGGCATGGGCCACCGGTCGCTGGGCCTGATCACTGCAGAAACCGCGTCAAACGACCGGGCGCGGGGCCGTCTGCTGGGCGTTCGCGACGCCATGGAAGAGTCCGGGCTCGATCCGGCGGGGCTCGTGGTGATTGAAACCCCCTACGGCATCGAGACCGGCGCGGCGGCCTTCGAGAAGCTCATGGATGCAGCAAACGCACCGACGGCGATCCTCTGTGGCAACGACGTGCTGGCGGTGGGCGCGCTGGGCCGCGCCCGCGAACTGGGAATTGCCGTACCCGGCCGGGTCTCGATCACCGGCTTCGACGATATCGAGCTTGCGCGGGTTGCGGTTCCGGCGCTGACCACCGTGCACGTCCCGCACCGCGAGATGGGGCGGAAGGCGGCACGCATGCTGGTGCGCATGGTCGAGGGCGACGCGGCGGGGCCGCCGGTGGAATTGCAGGCCGACCTGCGGCTGCGCGCCTCGCTCGGCCCGCCAGGCTGATCCCGACGCGCCGGGGCCTCAGGACTTGCCCTTCCAGGGCACCAGCACCCGCTCGGCCCAGCGCATCAGGATGTCGATGCCGAACCCGATCACCCCGATGAGGATGATCCCCATCAGGACGATATCGGTGGACTGGAACTTCGACGCCACCATGATCATCATCCCGGCGCCCTTTTCGGCCGCGACCAATTCGGCGGCGACCACCGTGCCCCAGCAGACGCCCATGGCCACCCGCGCCCCGGTGAAGATCTCGGGCAGCGAGTTCGGCATGATTACGTGCCGCATGATCTGCCATTTCGAGGCTCCCAGCGAATAGGCGGCGTGCACCTTCGAGATGCTGACACCGCTGACGCCCGCGCGCGCGGCAATGGCCATGATCCATAGCGCTGCCAGGAACAGCAGGATTATCTTGCCGGTCTCGCCGATGCCGGCCCAGATGATCACCAGCGGGATCAACGCCAGGGGCGGCACCGGGCGCATGAATTCCACGATCGGGTCGAACCAGCCGCGGAACCAGTCCGAAAGCCCCATCGCATAGCCCAGCGGGATGCCGACCAACGCGCCGAAGAAGAAACCGACGATGACGCGGAACAGCGAGTAGCCAAGGTGCTCCCAAAGGGTGAAGTTGCGGAAGCCGGAGCTGGCGATCTCGACCAGGCGGATCCAGACAGCCTCGGGCGGCGGCAGCCAGATCGGCTCCATCTGCCAGCCCTTGTTGGGCACGATGTTCAGGGTGCCCTTCGGCGACATCGCGATGCGGGCGAACCCGGTAGAGACATCGCGGCCTGGCTCGATGGGAGTGCCGTTGATGGCCACAATCTCTGCGCCTTCGTCGCGGCCCAACTCGTCGTTGCGATCGACCCGGATCAATTTCGAGCGCCAGGCGCCGATGCTGTCGGCGTCGTTCTTGGCGAACCCGTCGCCGGGCTCGAGAGACGGCTCTTCGATTTCCGTGCCGACCTCGAACACCCGAACCAGCACGGTGGCGTCGTCTTCGCGGCCGTCGGCGGCGCGCAGCGTGTAGGTGAATTCCCCGTCCCCGACGAAGGGCCCGGGCGCGTGGATCGGCGTCAG
>JAHELH010000214.1 GCA_024644285.1 Paracoccaceae bacterium
CGCAGCCTGAACCAGTGCGGCGGACGGCTGAGACCCGAGGCGCTGCGGCGCGACCTCGCGCGGCAGGATCAGGCCCTCGGGCTCTTGCGCCAGCGGCTTGCCGCGGCCGCCTCGGGCCAGATCGCGCAATGGGCCCGGCGGCTCGAGGCGCTGGAGCGGCTGCGCCATAGCCTCGGCTACCGCGAGACGCTGAAGCGCGGCTACGCCGTCGTGCATGGCGACGGCGGGGTGGTGACCACCCGCGCCAGGGCCGAGACCGCGACCGGCCTCGAGATCGAGTTCGTCGACGGGCGTCTGCCCATCGGCGGCGGAACGAAACGCGCAAAGCCCAAACCGCGCAAGCCAGAGCAAGGCAGCCTTTTCTAGGATACGGCCGCCGCTGCGGCCTGTCGCGATCCTGCCATTTCCTGTCGAAAGGCGCGGTTGCGTCCGAAGGCAACCTTGCTACGCTGCGCCGGTCAGACAGGGAAATCGCCATTGGCATATTCCGGTTTTCGCGTCATCTGGGAAGGCCTGCGCGGCAATCGCGGCTGGCAGCCGGCCTGGCGTTCGCCAGAGCCGAAGGCCGAATATGACGCCGTCATCATCGGTGGCGGCGGGCACGGGCTGGCCACCGCCTATTACCTGGCGAAGAACCACGGGATGACCAACATCGCCGTGCTGGAGAAGGGATACCTCGGCGGCGGCAATGTCGGGCGCAACACAACGATCGTACGGGCGAATTACTGCCTTCCGGGAAATTCGGAATTCTACAGCCACTCGCTGAAACTGTGGGAGGGGCTTGAGGCCGACCTCAATTACAACGTGATGCATTCGCAGCGCGGGCTCTACAACCTCTTCCATTCCGACGGCCAGCGCGACTATGCCGCGCGGCGCGGCAACGCCATGGTGAACCAGGGCGACGACGCGCAGCTTCTCGGCCGCGACGAGGTGCGCCGCCGCCTGCCGTACCTTGACTTCGACAATGTCCGCTTCCCGGTCTACGGCGCGCTCTACCATGCGCGCGGCGGCACCGCGCGGCACGACGCCGTGGCCTGGGGGTTCGCGCGCGGTGCCGACCGGCGCGGGGTCGACCTGCTGCAGAATTGCGAGGTGACGGGGATCGACATCGAGGGCGGCAAGGTCCGCGGCGTGCAGACCGTGCGCGGGGCGATCCGTGCGAAAAAGGTGGGAATCGTGGTGGCCGGGCGTTCGGGACAGGTGGCGGCCTTGGCCGGAATGCGACTGCCCATTGAAAGCCACGTCCTTCAGGCCTTCGTCACCGAGGGGCTGAAACCCGTCATCGACAACGTCGTGACCTTCGGCATGGGCCATTTCTATATCAGCCAGTCCGACAAGGGCGGCCTGGTCTTCGGCGGCGACCTGGATTTCTATCCCTCCTACGCCCAGCGCGGCAACCTGCCGATGGCCGAGCACGTAATGGAGGCGGCGATGACCTTGATGCCGGCAATCGGCAAGGCCAAGGTGCTGCGGTCCTGGGGCGGCATCGTGGACATGTCGCCCGACGGCTCTCCGGTCATAGACAAGACGCATATCGAAGGGCTCTATCTCAATTGCGGCTGGTGTTACGGCGGCTTCAAGGCGGTGCCGGGCTCGGGCTATTCTTTCGCGCATCTGATGGCGACGGACAGGCCTCACGCTCCGGCGGCGCGCTACCGGCTCGACCGGTTCCGCACCGGGCGCGGCCTGATGGACGAGGAGGGCAAGGGTGCGCAGCACAACCTTCACTGAGTCCGTTCGCAGAGGCACGGTAGAATGAGACTGCCCTGTCCGGTCTGCGGCGAGCGGGATCTGCGCGAGTTCTCCTGCGTCGGCGGGGCCGAGATACTCGACCGCCCGGACCCGGAGGCGGCGGACGCGGCCTGGGACGCCTACCTTCACCTGCGCGAGAATGCACCCGGCGAGGCGCGCGACCTGTTCTACCACGAGGCGGGCTGCGCCTCGTGGCTGGTGGTGACGCGGAACCGGACGACGCATGAGATCCTTGGCGTCGAACTGGCGCGCGACGTGAAGGCAAAGGCATGAGGCTCGACGGCCGGGGATTGATCGACCGGACCGCGCCGGTCACCTTCCGCTTCGACGGACGCACCTATACCGGTTTCGAGGGCGACACCCTGGCGTCGGCCTTGCTGGCGGGCGGCGTGCGGCTTTTCGGACGTTCGTTCAAGTATCACCGGCCGCGCGGCGTGATGACCGCAGGCGCCGAGGAACCGAACGCTCTGGTCACCGTGGGGCGCGGCGCGGCGCAGACGCCCAACGTGCGGGCGACGGTGCAGGAAATCTATCCCGGCCTCGAGGCGCGCGGCCAGAACGCCTGGCCCTCGCTTGCGCACGACCTGATGGCGGTCAGCGACCTCGCCGCGCCGTTCCTGTCGGCCGGATTCTATTACAAGACCTTCATGTGGCCGCGCGCCTTCTGGGAACGGCTATACGAGCCCCTGATCCGCCGCGCCGCCGGGCTGGGCGCGCTGTCGGGCCAGCGCGACGCGGCGCGCTATGACAAGGCTTTCGCCCATTGCGACCTGCTGGTGGTCGGCTCGGGGCCGGCCGGGTTGATGGCGGCGCTGCTGGCCGGGCGCTCGGGCGCGGACGTGATCCTCGCCGAGGCCGAGCCGGTCCTGGGCGGCCGGTTGCTCGCCGAGACCGAAGAGGTCGACGGCCAGCCCGGCGCCGGCTGGGCGCTCGCCGTGCAGGACGAGCTCGCGGCGATGCCTAACGTGCGCCTGATGCCGCGCACCACTGTGACAGGGGTCTACGACCACGGCACCTATGGCGCGCTGGAGCGCGTGGCACTGCACCGCGCCCACCCGGGCGATGCGCCGCTCGAGACGTTCTGGCGCATCGCCGCAAAGCAGGCCGTGTTGGCTGCAGGCGCGCTGGAGCGGCCGATCGCGTTTCCGCAGAACGATCGCCCCGGCATCATGCTGGCGGGCGCGGTGCGCGCCTACCTGCACCGCTGGGCCGTCAGTCCGGGGCAACGCGTCACCGTCTTCGGCAACAACGACGACACACATCGCACCGCGCGCGACCTGGCGGCGGCGGGGATCGAGGTCGCCGGGCTGATCGACAGCCGAGAGGGCATCGACGTGGACGGCGATTTCCCGGTCTTTGCCGGCGCCCAGGTGATCGGCACCGAGGGCCGGCGCGGCCTGACCGAGATCACTATCCGCCACCGCGGCGAGCGCCATGCGATCAGCACCGACTGCCTCGCCGTGTCGGGCGGCTGGAACCCGTCGGTGCACCTGACCTGCCACTTGAACGGCCGCCCGGTGTGGCGCGACGACATCGCGGCCTTCGTACCGGCCGAAAATTCGGTCCCCGGGCTGATCCCCTGCGGCGCGGCGGCTGGGGTCTTCTCGACTTCCGGGTGCCTTCGGGACGGCGCACGTGCCGCCACCGATGCGCTAAAAGGGCTTGGCAGGAAGCCCGCGAAGACGGACATCCCGAAGGCACCAGACGCAAGCTACGAAATAGCGCCACTGTGGGCCGTCGAGGAACGGGGGCGCGCCTGGCTGGATTTCCAGAACGACGTCACCGTCAAGGACGTCAGGCTGGCGGCGCAGGAAAACTTCGCCTCGGTCGAGCACATGAAGCGCTACACCACGCAAGGAATGGCCACGGACCAGGGCAAGCTGTCGAATGTCGGCGCGCTGGCAGTGCTGGCCGACGCCACCGGCCGGACCATTCCCGAAACCGGCACCACCACCTTCCGCCCGCCCTACACCCCGGTCTCCATCGCGGCGCTGGGGGCCGGCGCGCTGGGCAAGGGTTTTGCACCGGAACGCTTCACCACCTCGCACGAGGCCTCGGTCGCGCGCGGCGCGCCGATGATCGAGGCGGGGCTCTGGTACCGCCCGTCGTATTTCCCCGCGCCCGGCGAGGCGACCTGGCGCGAGGCCTGCAACAGGGAAGTCGGCTATGTCCGCAACGCGGCGGGCGTCTGCGATGTCTCCACCCTTGGCAAGATCGACCTGCAGGGCCCGGACGCCGGCCGGTTCCTCGACTTTGTCTATTGCAACACGATGTCGACGCTGAAACCCGGTCGGGTGCGCTACGGCCTGATGCTGCGGGAAGACGGCCACGTGATGGACGACGGCACCTGCGCCCGGCTGCAAGACGACCATTTCGTCCTGACCACCACCACCGCCGCGGCGGGCGAGGTGATGAAGCACCTGGAATTCGCCCACCAATGCCTGATGCCCCAACTCGACCTGGCGTTCATCTCGGTGACGGAACACTGGGCGCAATTTGCCGTGGCCGGTCCACGATCGCGCGACCTGCTCAACCTTGTGCTGGCGCCGGAACTGACCGACGCGGACTGGCCGTTCATGTCCTGCGGACCGGTCCGTGTCGGCGGCATCGATGGCCGCCTCTTCCGCATCTCGTTCTCCGGCGAGCATGCCTACGAGATCGCCGTGCCCGCACGCTACGGCGACAGCCTCTACCGGATGCTCGTGGCACAGGCCGAGACGCTCGGCGGCGGGGCCTATGGCATGGAGGCGCTGAACGTGCTGCGGATCGAGAAGGGGTTTATCACCCATGCCGAGATCCATGGCCGCGTCACGGCCTTCGACATCGGCATGGCGCGCATGATCTCTGCCAAGAAGGACTGCATCGGCAAGACCATGGCGGCGCGGCCCGGCCTGACCGG
>JAHELH010000215.1 GCA_024644285.1 Paracoccaceae bacterium
TCGCTCGACGCGATGCTGTGCGAGGCCTGGCCACTGGGGACGCATTTCCTGTGGCACGTTCTGAATGCCTGCATGCTGGGCTGGATGACCGAGGTGCTGCGCCGGCACCTGCTTGCAGAGGCCCGGGTGCGGCGGTAAAGCCGGGCCGACCCGAATGACGAGGCCTTCATGTCGATCGACCTGGAAACCGCCCGCCGCGTGGCGAAGCTTGCCCGCATCAAGGTGGAGGACGAGGCGCTGCCCGCGCTGGCCGACGAGTTCAACACGATCCTGGGCTTCATCGAGCAGCTCAACGAGGTCGATATCGAGGGCGTCGAGCCGATGACCAGCGTCACGCCGATGCGGCTGAAGCGGCGCGACGACGTGGTGACGGATGGCGGGCATCCGGAGAAGATCCTGTCGAACGCGCCGGATGCGCGGGAGGGGTTCTTCGCAGTGCCGAAGGTTGTCGAATGAGCGACTTGACCAAGCTGACCATCGCCGAGGCGCGCGAGAGGCTGCGCAAGGGCGAGGTGACGTCGGTCGAGCTGACCGAGGCCTGCCTGCGCGAGATCGAGGGCGCGGGCGCGCTGAATGCCTTCGTGCATCATACGCCGGACGTGGCGATGGAGCAGGCGCGGGCGGCCGATGCGCGCCTTGCCGAGGGGGACGCGCCGGCCATGTGCGGTATCCCGCTGGGAATCAAGGATTTATTCTGCACCAGGGGCGTTCCAAGCCAAGCCGGAAGCCGGATATTGCAGGGCTTCCTGCCGGAATACGAATCCACCGTCAGTCAGCAACTGTTCGACGCCGGCGCGGTGATGCTGGGCAAGCTGAACATGGACGAGTTCGCCATGGGCTCGTCGAACGAGACCTCGACCTACGGCAATGCGGTGAGCCCCTGGCGGCGCGGCAACGACGAGGCCGAGTTGACGCCCGGCGGCTCGTCGGGCGGGTCGGCTGCGGCGGTGGCCGCCGATCTGTGCCTGGCAGCGACCGGCACCGATACCGGCGGCTCGATCAGGCAGCCCGCCGCCTTCGTCGGGATCACCGGGCTGAAGCCCACCTACGGCCGTTGCTCGCGCTGGGGGATCGTGGCCTTCGCCTCGTCGCTGGACCAGGCCGGGCCGATGACCAAGACGGTGCGCGACGCGGCGATCATGCTTGGCGCGATGGCCGGCCACGATCCGAAGGATTCGACCTCGGCCGACCTGCCGGTGCCGGATTTCGAGGCGGCGCTGACCGGTGACGTGCGCGGCAAGAAGATCGGGATCCCCAAGGAATACCGGATGGACGGGATGCCAGAGGAGATCGAGGCGCTGTGGAGCCGCGGCCAGGAGATGCTGCGCGATGCGGGCGCCGAGATCGTCGACATCTCGCTGCCGCATACGCAATATGCGCTGCCCGCCTATTACGTGATCGCGCCCGCCGAGGCGTCGTCGAACCTCGCGCGCTATGACGGCGTGCGCTATGGCCACCGCGCCAAGCTGTCGCAGGGCGACGGCATTACCGAAATGTACGAAAAGACCCGCGCCGAGGGTTTCGGCGCCGAGGTCAAGCGCCGGGTGATGGTCGGGACCTATGTGCTGAGCGCGGGTTTCTACGATGCGTACTACAACCGGGCGCGCAGGGTCCGGACACTGATCAAACGCGATTTCGAGCAGGTCTTCGATGCCGGGATTGACGCGATCCTGACCCCGGCCACGCCGTCGGCCGCGTTCGGGCTGGGCGAGATGAGCGATGCCGACCCGGTGCAGATGTATCTCAACGACGTGTTCACGGTGACGGTGAACCTTGCGGGCCTGCCGGGCATCTCGGTTCCCGCCGGGCTCGACAAGCAGGGCCTGCCGCTGGGGCTGCAACTGATCGGGCGGCCCTGGGAAGAGGCCGATCTGCTGAATTCTGCCTACGCGCTGGAGCGCGCGGCCGGATTTGTGGCCAAACCCGCGAAATGGTGGTAGACAATGCCGAAAATGGGACGGGCAGGATAACGGCTATGTTGAGATTTGCGTTGGCTGCGTCGGCGCTGGGTCTGGTGGCGTGCGCGCCGCCCGTTCCCGATTCGGGCGTTGGGGTCGGGTTTCAAAGCTACCAAGACTACAATTCGTACCGTGTCGCGCGCGAGAACGAACTGCGTGCCGAGACCCCGGCGCCGGTGACGGTGATACCGCCGGTGCGCGGCGTCGTGGTATCCGACGAAGAGCCGATCACCTCGGATACGCTGAGCGCGGCCGGCATCGGTCCGCGCCCGGTCGCGACCGCAGCCGCCGCTCCGGTGCCCGCGCCGCCGGTTCAGGAGCGGGTTGTCGCAACGCCGCAGAATGCGCCGGCGATATCCGACGAACAGAACTTTGCGGCCGTTTCGGATCGCCAGTCCATCGAGAGCGATGCGGCGCGTCTGCGGGCGCAACGCGAGGCCTACCAGGTGGTGCAGCCGACCGCGCTGCCGACGCGGACCGGGACGGAGGGCCCCAACATCGTTCAATACGCGCTGCGCACGCGCAATGCGGTCGGGCAGAAGGTCTATAGCCGGTCGGCGCTGTCGGGCGGCGCGCGGTATCGGCGCAATTGCGGCAAATACGCCTCGCCCGACCTGGCGCAGGAAGCGTTCCTGCAATCCGGCGGTCCCGAGCGCGACAAGATGGGCATCGACCCCGACGGGGACGGCTTTGCCTGCGGCTGGGATCCGACGCCGTTCCGGCGGGTGCACAGCGCCCGCGGGTGAGCCTGGCCAGGGCCTCGCCCAATTGCGGGCCGCGCCGCGATGGGCTGCGCCCGCACCTGATTGTCCTGCATTACACCGCGATGGCCAGTTGCGCCGCCGCCGTCGAGCGCCTTTGTGATCCGGATGCGCAGGTCTCGGCGCATTACTTCGTCACGCGGACCGGCGAGGTGCTGCAGTTGGTCGAGGAGGCGGACCGGGCCTGGCATGCCGGCGCGGGCAGCTGGGGCGGGCGGGGGGACGTCAATTCCCGGTCCATCGGGATCGAGTTGGACAATGACGGCGCGTCGCCGTTCGCCGAGCCGCTGATGGCGGCGCTGGAGCGGCTGTTGCCCGGGATCATGGGGCGCTGGGGCATTCCGCCCGAAGGCGTCATCGGCCATTCCGACATGGCGCCGGGGCGGAAATCCGATCCGGGTCGCCTTTTCGACTGGCGGCGGCTTGCGCGGGCCGGGCTTTCGGTCTGGCCGTCGCCGGAGGCGGAGGTTCCGGAAGTGGACGACGCGGCCTTTGTCCGGCTAGCCGCGCAATTCGGCTATGATCCGCGTTATGGCACGGATCTGGTGCTGGAGGCGTTCCGCCAGCGTTTCCGGCCGCAGGCCGAGGAACCCCTGGGGCCTGCCGACATGGCCGCGATCGCCGACCTTTCCGCGCGCTACCCCGTTGACCGCGTTGCGGGCAATGCCTAACTGAACCATGCGCGGATGGCCGGATGGCCGCGGTCCCGGATCCTGTCCGGGGTCGAGGAAAGTCCGGACTCCACAAGGCGACGGTGCCGGGTAACGCCCGGCCGGGGCAACCCGAGGGAAAGCGCCACAGAGAACAGTCCACCCCGGATTTCGGTCCGGGGCCAGGGTGAAACGGTGGGGTAAGAGCCCACCGCGGGACGGGCAACCGGACCGGCGAGGCAAGCCCCACCGGGAGCAATGCCGAATAGGATCCTCGCGCGGTGCGCCGCGGGCCCGCCTTGGGCCAGAGGGTCGGGTTGGCAGCTAGAGGCAGGCGGCAACGCCTGCCCCAGAGGAATGGTCATCGCCCGGTCCGCGAGGGCCGGGGCACAGAATCCGGCTTACAGGCCATCCGCGCACCGCATTAATAATGCCTAAGATTGTCATCGGCGGCTTGCCGTTCTGCCCGCGGTTCCCGGGCGATTACGGTTGACTTGCCCGCGCGCCCCGGTAAAAGGCGGGCTTCGAGGAATTTCCGGGCCGCCCTGCCGCTGCCCGCGCGACGGAGCAAGCACCATGGCGAAACCGACCACCATCAAGATCCGGCTGAACTCGACCGCCGATACCGGCCATTTCTACGTCACCAAGAAGAACGCCCGCACCATGACCGAGAAGATGGTGGTGCGGAAGTACGATCCGGTGGCGCGCAAGCATGTCGAGTACAAGGAAGGCAAGATCAAGTAACCCTTGACGCCTTCGATGCCGATTTCCAGGGCCGCGCCGGAAAAGCGCGGCCTTTTGCATTTTTTTGGATAGGCGCAGGCGGATGACCGCAGCGTTCGAAATCAGACCTGCCAGGCGGGCCGACCTTTCGGCGCTCGACGCGCTTTACGCGCGCAGCTATCCGCGTCTTTTGAAGACCGATTACCCGCCATCGGTCCTGGTGACGGCCCTGCCGCTGATCTCGAAGGCGCAGCCGGCGCTGGTGCAGACCGGGACATATTACGTGGCCGAGGCGCCGGACGGCGCGTTGCTGGCGGCGGGGGGCTGGACCCGCGCCCGGGGCCGGGGACTGGGAAGCATCCGCCATGTCGTCACCGACGACCGGCACCTGCGGAAGGGGATCGGCCGCGCCGTCATGCAGCGCATCTTTGCCGACAGCGCGGCCGCGGGCATCACCCGGCTGGAATGCAAGTCGACCTTCACGGCGGTGCCGTTCTACCGCGCGCTGGGGTTTGAGGCGCTGGGCAC
>JAHELH010000216.1 GCA_024644285.1 Paracoccaceae bacterium
GCCAGATCGATGGCATTTGCCTTGGGCCGGTCCAGCGTGACCGTCAGCACATGGCCGCGGATGTCGGTCTTCACGGCGTCGTCAGGCATCTTTCTCTCCGATCCGGATCAGCACGTCGGCGGCGACGGCGCCGGTGGGCGTGCAGATCAACGGGTTGATCTCCACCTCCTCGACGCGGCCCCGGTGTTCGGTCACATAGGCCTGCACCGCACGCACCGTGTCAACGATCGCGCCGATATCGGCCGGTGGCGCCCCGCGATAACCCCTAAATAGCGCCGAGATCCGCAGACCGGCCAGGGCGGCACGGATATCGTCGTCTCCGGCGGGCACCAGCAGGCTGACGGTGTCGGCAAGGATCTCGGTCAGCGTGCCGCCCGCCCCCAGGGTCAGCACATAGCCGTGGGCGGCATCGATCACCACGCCCACCAGCAATTCCGCGACACCGCCCGTCACCATCTCCTCCACCAGCCAACCATGGCCGGGCATCCGCTGCGCCGCGGCAGCAAGCTCAGCGGCCGATCCGAGGTTCAGCGCGACGGCGCCGGCCTCGGTCTTGTGGGCGACGCCTTCTCCCTTCAACGCCAGCGGAAGGCTCAGCGCACGGCCGGCCCGCCGCAGCGCCGCCGCGTCGGTGCATCGCCGCGATCGCGGCACCTCGACCCCGTATGCCGCAAGCGCCGCCTTGCCCTCGGCTTCGCTCAGCAGCGTGCAGGCGGCGGGCGCGGCGGGCAGAAGCACCGGCGCCGGGTCGCGGCGCGTCTCGCCCAGCCAGGCGGCCGCGGCAATCGCGTCCAGCGCGTCCTCCATCCCCGCCAGCGGCGCGATCCCCATCGCGATCAGCTGGCGCGCCTTGTTTTCGGGCATCGTCTCGGGCAGGCTGGCGACGATGGCCACCGGAACGCCGCGGTCGCGATGCGCCGCCGCGAGCGCCGCGACGACCGTGTCCCAGTCGCTGTCGTCGCAGCGATCCGTGCGCGGAAAGTCCAGCACCACCAGGCCCAGCCCCAGGCCCGGCTTCAGCATGGCGCCGAACGTCGCCGTCATCGCCGCCGCGTCGTTCCAGATATAGGTGTGGTAATCCAGCGGGTTGGCCAGCGCGACCCGCGGCCCGAGCGCGGTGCGCAGGCCGCGCACCTGGTCCGGGTCCAGCGGCGGAAAGTCGATCCCCCGCGCCGCCGCGCTGTCGGCGACCAGGCTGGCCTCGCCGCCCGAGCAGGACATCGACACGATCCGGCGCGAGGTCAGCGCACCGGTCACGTGGCACAGCTTCAGCGTCTCCAGCAGCGCCCCGAGACTGTCGACCTGCGCGATCCCCAGACGGGCGAGCATCGCGCGGCCGCCGGCATCGCTGCCGGCAAGCGAGGCGGTATGCGATACCGCCGCGGACCGCGCCTGCGGACTGCGGCCCGCCTTCAGCGCGACCATCGGCTTGCCCGATTCCCGCGCCCGCGCTGCCAGCGCCTCGAAGGCGCGCAAATCGCCGATCCCCTCGATATGCAATCCCAGCGCGGTCACGCGTTCGTCGGCCAGTAGCGCGGATCCGATCTCGGCGAAGCCCGTCTGCGCCTGGTTGCCCACGGTGACCATGTAGGCCAGCGGCAAGCCGCGTCGCTGCATGGTCAGGTTGATCGCGATGTTCGAGCTCTGCGTGATGATCGCCACGCCCCGCTCCTCGCGCGTCCCGCCCTGCTGGTCGGGCCACAGGCCGGCGCCGTCGAGATAATTGAGAAAGCCGTAGCAATTGGGCCCGATCATCACGGTTTCGCTCGCGGCTTGCAGCAATGCCTCCTGCAGGTCGCTGCCTTCGGCGGTCTCGGCCTGCGCCTCGCGGAAGCCCGAGGCATAGACCACCGCGCCGCCGGCGCCGCGCCGGGCGAGCGTATCCATCACCGCGATCGCAGCCTTTCGGTTGACGCCGACGAAGGCCGCATCCGGCGCCGCCGGCAGATCGGCGATCGAGCGGAAGGCGGGCGTGCCAGCGATCTCGAGCTTTTCGGGATGCACCGGCCAGACCGGCCCACCGAAGCCCAGCTTGCGGCAGTTCGCGACCACATGCCCGCACCAGGTCCCGCCGCCGATCACGGCGATGCTCTTGGGGCGCAACAGGCGGCTGAGGTCGCGCGTCATGTGCGAGGACGACGCCCGGTCGCGCCGGCGGAGGCCTCCGGCGGAGGTATTTCCGGCCAGATGAGGTAACGGAGCCTTAACCTATCCGGCGCACAGTCAGGTTGCGGTACAGGCTGAGGAGCCGATGACCGCGCCAGGTGAAGCCCCCTGTCGGGACGCGATGGGGGGTGGAGCCTGTCCGGGCTTTGCTTCATCTGGCCGGAAATACCTCGGGGTCTGGGGCAGAGCCCCAGCGGATCGACACGCCGAAGGCGTGGCGAAATCCTCATGCGCCCAGCGGCCGCAGCAATTCGCGGCCGATGATGTGCCGCTGGATTTCGCTGGTGCCATCCCAGATCCGCTCGACCCGCGCATCGCGCCAGAACCGCTCGATCGGAAAATCGTCCATCAGCCCCATCCCGCCGAAGATCTGCAAGCTCGCGTCGGTCACCCGCGCCAGCATCTCGGTGGCGTACAATTTGGCGCTGGCGATCTCGCGGTTGGCCGGCAGGCCCTGGTCCAGCCGCCACGCTGCGGACAGGGTCAGCAAGTCGGCGGCGTCGATCTCGGTGATCATGTCGGCGATCTGGAAACTGACGCCCTGAAACCGGCCGATCGGCTGACCGAACTGACGACGCTCGGCGGCGTGGTTCAGCGCCAGGTCGAAACAGCGCCGCGCCCGGCCCACCGCCATCGCCGCCACCGTGATCCGTGTGGCATAGAGCCACTCGTTCATCACCGCAAATCCGCCATCGACGGCGCCCAGCACCTGGGCGTCGGGCAGCCGGCAGTCGGAAAACTCCAGGATGCAGTTCTTGTAGCCCCGGTGGCTGACCGAGCGGTAGCCGTCGCGCACCGTGAATCCCGGCGTGCCGCGGTCGACGAGGAAGGCGGTGATCCGCTTTTTCGGGCCATGCGCGGTTTCGTCCACCCCGGTCGCCACGAAAACGATGAAAAAGTCCGCGTGATCGGCGCCCGAGATGAAATGCTTGGTGCCGTTCACCACCCAGTCGCCGCCCTTGCGAACCGCCGCGCATTTCATCCCGCGTACGTCCGACCCGGCCTCGGGCTCGGTCATCGCCAGCGCGTCCATCTTCTCGCCGCGCACCGCCGGAAGAAGATATCGTTCGCGCTGGTCGCCCTCGCACGCCATCAGGATGTTCTGCGGCCGTCCGAAGAAATGCGTCAGCGCCATCGCGCCGCGGCCCAGTTCGCGCTCCACCAGCGCAAAGTCGAGATGCGCGAGACCTGCGCCGCCCACTGCTTCGGGGAAATTGCACGCGTAAAAGCCCAACTCGATGACCTTGCGCCTGATGTCGGCGGCCAGATCCGGCGGCACCTCGCCGGTCCGCTCGACCTGCGTCTCGTGCGGATAGATCTCGGTTTCGACGAAATCGCGGACCGTGGCGACGATCATCTCCTGCTCGTGGCTCAGTGCGAAATCCATGCGCGCCTCCCTGCCCCGCACAGACCATATCACCGTGCCGGGCGGACGCCAGTTCACGACAGGGACAAACGCGTGACCGACCCGTTTGCACCGAGGGCAAGGCGGCCATGCAGGATCGATGCTTGTGCGCCGGGCGGGCGGCGGCCACACAGGCCGGATGGACAGATGGGCGGATCGGGGAACGGGGCTGCTGCTGGTGGCGATCACGCTGCTGGTGATCCTCCGCGAATGGGGGCTGTGGCCGGCGAGCCTGGCCGCCCTGCCCGTCCTGGTTGTCGCCTTGGCGGCGATCTTCGCCATATCGGTGCGGGCCTCGCGCAAGGCGTTCATCGCGGTGGCAGCCGGGCTGACCGTTGCGCTGGCTGTCACCGATTCCGGCTGGTGGCAGACCTTCCTCTCCGCCATCGGCACCGCGGCCTTCATCGCCGCGTTCTTCTCGGCGCTGTCGAGCCTGCGCAATGTCGCGCAAACCTCACCCGCGATCCAGCGCGCCGGCCGGTTCCTGGCGGCGCAGCCGCCGGGGCGGCGCTATGCGGCGCTCACCGTCGGTGGGCAGGCCTTCGCGCTGCTGCTGAATTACGGGGCGATGCAGCTTCTGGGGGCGATGGCGATGGCCAATGCCAGCAAGGAGCCCGATCCCGAGATCCGCGGCCACCGCATCCGGCGCATGCTGCTGGCGATCCAGCGCGCCTTTATCTCGACGCTACCCTGGTCGCCGCTAAGTTTCGCGGTGGCGATCACCACCGCAATCGTGCCGGGGTCGAGCTGGGCGCAGGCGGCGCTGCCGGGGCTCGTAACCGGGGCGATCCTGGCCGGGATCGGCTGGGGGCTCGACACCGTGTTCAAGCCACGTCTGACCGGAGGGCGCCCGGTGCGCGCAGCGCCGCAGGGCAGCTGGGCATCGATGCTGCCCCTGCTGGCGCTGCTCGCGATCCTGGTGACCGCGGTGACGGGTCTGTATCTGCTGAGCGGCGTCCGGGTGGTGGGGCTGGTGACGGTGATCGTGCCTATCATCGGGCTGGTCTGGCTGGCGATCCAGTACCGCGGC
>JAHELH010000217.1 GCA_024644285.1 Paracoccaceae bacterium
CGTCGAACTTCTCCGACGGACCGCTCTCGGCGATATCCAGCGCCTTGCCTTGCGGGATGCCTTCGGCGATGTCGAACAGGACGACGTCGCCCAGCTCTTTCATCGCCGCGAGGTGGGCGAGGGTGCCGCCGATCTGTCCCGAGCCGATAAGGGCGATCTTGGGTCTGGCCATGTGATGTGATCCTCAGGTGCAAATGTGACGCGCGTTGCCTAGTGCCTCGGCGGCCCGGGTGCAAGTATGCCGCATTGCGGCAAAGCCCCGCATGGGCGGCGCGGGGGCGGCGCGGGGGGCTGGCCCGCCGGCGATAAACCATTAAGGTCGCGGTGTTCTTGGGATGCGGGGCGGATGGAGCTGGATTGGACATTTTTCGCTCTGGCGATCCCCGCGACGATCTTTGCCGGGGTGTCGAAAGGCGGGTTCGGATCGCAGGCGGCCTTCGCCGCGACGCCGTTCCTGGCGCTGATTCTGGAGCCTGGCGAGGCCATTGGGGTGATGCTGCCGCTGCTTGTGGTGATGGATTTCACGGCGCTGAAGCCGTTCTGGAAGACCTGGGACGGCCCGTCGGCCCGGGCGTTGATCCTGGGCGGCGTTCCGGGGGTCCTGATCGGCGCGGCGCTCTACCAGGTCACCAACCCGGACGTGTTCCGGTTTCTGATCGGGGTCATCTCGGTCGGCTTCGTCGCCTTCCAGATGGCGCGGGCGCGCGGTCTGATCCGCCCGGCCGCGTCTCCGATGGGCGATCTGGCGGGCATTCTGTTCGGCGTGGGCGCGGGCTTCACCAGTTTCATCAGCCATGCCGGCGGGCCGCTGGCCGCGGTCTACCTGCTGTCCAAGCCGCTGACGAAGCTGGAATTCCAGGCCACGACGGTCATCGTGTTCTGGGTCAGCAACCTGATCAAGCTGATCCCCTACACGCTGTTGGGAATATTCACCGCGCAGACGCTGCTGGCTGACGTATTCCTGGCGCCGTTCGCGTTCCTCGGCGTGTGGCTGGGGGTCTGGGCGCACCGCATCGTGCCGGAGCGGGCGTTCTTCGCGCTGGTCTACGTCTTCCTGCTGTTCGCCGGCGCCAAGCTGATCTTCGACGCGGTGACCTGAGCGCCGCCGCGCCGGGCCGCCGGCGGGTGGCGGAATGGATCGCGCCCGGCCCGGCCCCGGTGGCCGGGCGCGATCCCCGGGCGCCTCAGGCGGGCGCGCCGGTCGGCAGCAAGTCTTCCGGCGTCGCCTCGAAGCTTTGGCCCGAGGCGACGAGGCACGTCATGCCCTGCGGCGTGGTCACGGTGATCGTCCAGGTGCCGGTCTCGGTCGAGGCGAAGACCTCGACCACGGCATTGTTGGCGGCCAGCCCGATCGACTGGCGGCTTTCGCCGTAGACGCTGCCCAGCCGCTCGATCACCCGGGCGCGGTCGGCGCATTGACGCTGCTGCGCGAAGGCGTGGCCGGTGGCCAGGATCATCGCCCCGACCCCGAAGGAGAGCGCAAGAAGGTTCCGCTGCATGGTCTGTCCCTTTTCCCAAAATTCAATTCGGTCCGGACCTGTTCGGCTTCTGCCAGCGGGCGGCTGCCCCGTGTTCTTGTTCGTCCGGCGGTACCGAAAGACTGCGCCCGAGACCTGAGAAATTGGTTAACGCGGCGCACGCAACGCGTTGCATTTGACCTAAATGCCTGATGCCGTTGGGCTTCCTGCGCACGCGTATATCGGGCTTGCGCTGCGGGGCTGGGCTGTGCTGCACTGCGGCACGAGACAGCAGGGAAGCAGAATCATGGATCAGTCGCGCCGCCCCTACCGGTCGGTTCTCTACATCCCCGGCTCCAAGCCGCGGGCGCTGGACAAGGCGCGTGGCCTGCCCGTGGACGCGATCATCTTCGACCTCGAGGACGCCGTGTCGCCGGACGAGAAGGAGAACGCCCGCGGCGTTCTGGCCGAGGCGCTGGCGCAGGGCGGCTTCGGACAGCGGGCCAAGATCGTGCGGATCAACGGGCTGGACACCGAGTGGGGCAAGGCCGACGCCGCCGCATTCGCTGGCGCGGGCGCCGACGCGATCCTGCTGCCCAAGGTCAACAACGCGCTGGACATCAAGCCGCTTACCGATGTTCTGGGTGTCGACCTGCCGGTCTGGGCGATGATCGAGACGCCGCGCGGCGTGATGAACGCGATGGAGATCGCCGCGCATCATCGCGTTGCCGGTTTCGTGCTGGGCACCAACGATCTGGCCAAGGAGCTCAATTGCCGATTCCGCCCCGACCGCCTGCCGCTGCTCGCCAGCCTGCAATTCAGCCTGCTGGCGGCGCGCGCGCAGGGCATCGTCTGCGTCGACGGCGTCTACAACGCATTCAAGGACGAGGCCGGCCTGCGCGCCGAATGCGAACAGGGCCGGGACCTGGGGTTCGACGGCAAGACCCTGATCCACCCCGCGCAGATCGACATCGCCAACGCCGCCTTCGCGCCGTCCGAGGACGAGGTGGCGCTGGCCGAGCGCCAGATCGCCGCCTTCGAGGAGGCAGAGCGCGAAGGGCAGGGCGTGGCGGTGGTCGACGGGCGGATCGTCGAGAACCTGCATGTCGCGACGGCGCGTGCGACCTTGGCAAAGGCGCAGGCGATTGCCGCGCTGGAGGGCGGACAATGACACTCTTGATACTCGGAATCGCTTTGTGGTGGCTGCCGCATCTTCTGAAACGGCTGGCGCCGGGGATGCGCGCATCGCTGCAAAGCCGGATGGGCGACGCGTCCAAGGGCGTCATTGCCGGCGCGATCGTTCTGGGCATCGTGCTGATGGTGTTCGGCTACCGCGCCGCCGATTTCACGCCGGTCTACGACCCACCGGCCTGGACCCGGCATCTCAACAACCTGCTGATGGTGGTCTCGGTCATCCTGTTCGGCGTCGGCAGTTCGAAAAGCCCGATGCGCGGCTGGCTGCGGCACCCGATGCTGACCGGGTTCCTGCTATGGGCGGTGGCGCATCTGCTGGTGAACGGCGATTTGGCCTCGGTGGCTCTCTTCGGCCTGCTCGGCCTCTGGGCTGTGGTCGAAATGCTGCTGATCAATTCCCGCGAGCCGGTCTATCACCGCTACGAGGGCGGAACCACCGTCGGGACCGTACGGCTACTGGTGATTTCCGCCGTGGTCTTTGCGGTGATCGCGGCGGTGCATACCTGGCTGGGCTACTGGCCGTTCCCGGCATGATCGCCTACCGCCTGCTGACCGGCGAGGACACCTCTGCCTTCTGTCACAAGGTCACCAAGGCGCTGGCCGAGGGCTGGGTGCTGCACGGCGATCCGGCCTATGCCTATGACGCGGCGAACGGCGTCATGCGGTGCGCCCAGGCGGTGACCAAGGAGGTCGCGGGCGATTACGACCCCGGCGTGAAACTGGGATCGCTATGAGCAAGACCAGCGCGGGGCGCTTTTTCGAGGATTACGCGGTCGGGCAGGTGATCGAGCATGCCGTGCCACGGACCGTGTCGGGGGGCGAGCGGGCGCTGTATCATGCGCTCTATCCGGCGCGGCACGCTTTGTATTCGTCGGATGAATTCGCCCGGGACTGCGGTCTGCCAGCGGCGCCGCTGGATGATTTGATCGTCTTTCACACGGTGTTCGGCAAGTCGGTCCCCGATATCAGTCTGAATGCGGTCGCCAACCTTGGTTACGCCGAAGGCCGCTGGCTGAAGCAGGTGTATCCGGGCGATACGCTGACCTCTATGTCCGAGGTCATTGGCGTCAAGCAGAACTCGAACGGTAAGAGCGGTGTTGTCTGGGTTCGCACCACCGGCGGCAATCAGCGGGGTGAGGACGTTGTGGACTATATCCGCTGGGTGATGGTGAAGAAACGCGGTGATGGCCCGGCGCCCGACCCAGTCATTCCTTCATTGCGCGACTCGGTTCCGCCTGGCGATCTGATGATTCCCGCTGGGCTGGACTTCTCCACCTATGATTTCGGGCAGGCGGGCGAGCGTCATGTAATGGGCGACTATGCCATCGGCGAAAAGATCGACCATGTGGACGGCGTCACGATTGAAGAGGCCGAGCATATGCTGGCCACCCGCCTGTGGCAGAACACCGCCAAGGTACATTTCGACGCCAGCGCACGCGAGGACGGCAAGCGGCTGATCTACGGCGGGCATATTATTTCGCTGGCGAGGGCGTTGTCGTTCAACGGGTTGGCCAATGCCCAGATGATCGTGGCGCTGAACGGTGGCGCACATGCCAATCCCTGTTTCGCGGGAGATACGGTGCGGGCGTGGTCCGAGGTTTTGGATGCCGCCCCTATGGACGGCCACGGTGTAGGCGCGATCCGGCTGCGGCTGGTGGCCACCAAGGGCGAACCCTTCGCGCTGAAGGGCGAGGACGGCCGCTACCTGCCGGACGTGCTGCTCGACCTGGACTACTGGGCGCTGATGCCGCTCTGACCGGCGACGGACCCGGCCGGAGGCGTCAGGCGAGAAAGTCGAGCGTCCGGGCGAAGGCCCGCTCGGCGGCGACGGCGTCGAAGCTGCCGCGCTGCGCCGGTTCCGCGAACCAGTGCCCGGTTCCGGGGTAGTCGCAGGACGTGC
>JAHELH010000218.1:0-1589 GCA_024644285.1 Paracoccaceae bacterium
GGCGCCAGGATCAGCACCATCGCCACCAGATGCCCAGCCCCCAGCATCGCCAGCGCGCGGAACAGGCTGCCGCGCCGCCGCTCCATCAGGGCGGCGGACACGGCGAGGGGCCAACCCATGCCTGGATTGACCCCGTGATAGATGCCCGCGCCGATCACGGCCCACCACAGGGCCGCGGTCGAGTTCATATCCTCCACGCGTCAGACCGACGGGTAACAGAAGCTGTCGGTGGAACAGTCGCCCCCTTCCAGCCGGATCTGGTGGCTGCGGTAACCCTCGGGGAATTCGACCCAGAAGTCCTTGTCGAGCGCGAACTTGCCGCCCTCGTTGCGCGCCATCACCATCGCCGCGCCGCGGTCGCCGGGATAGAACTGGTCGTCCCAGGTGGAATACAGCGAGTTGGTCCAGTAGACGCGCTTGCCGTCGCGGCTGATCTCGACCATCTGCGGGCCATAGCCGAAATCCTTGCCGTTGGGGTGCTTGGTCTTCCTGACGATGCCGCCGATCTCGACCTTGCCGGCGAGCTTGGGCTTCATCGGGTCGGAGACGTCGTACTGGTGCATCTCGCCGAGCCCCCAGCAGGCGACATAGAGGTACTTGTCGTCGAGGCTCAGGTCGATGTCGGTGACCAGCGGCGGGCAGGCGCCGAAACCCTTGAGCAGGTCGGGCAGGTCGTCGGCATCGGCGGGCACCGGGTCGATGGTGACGGTCTTCTTGGCCTCGAACGTGCCGTCAGGCTTGCGCCACCAGGTAAAGATCGCGCCCTGCAGGTTGGTCGTGTCCACCACCACGCCGCAGAACCCGTAATCCTTGGCCGGGTCGTGGGCGGGCCGGATTTCCAGCGCCATCTGGTGGTTCGCACCCAGATCGATGGTCTGCACGTTCCTGCGTTCGCGCAGGTTCCAGAAGTGGATCTTGTGGCCGTACTTGTTGCTCAGCAGATCCTCGGGAACGATGCCGTTCTCGAATTGCGGCGGCAGGCCCCATTCCGAGCTGACCATGTAGTCGCGCGGCAGGTTCCACCAGAAATCGTAGTGCTTGTCCTGCTCGCCCCGGTCCATTTCGTAGCGGCCGAGGATCTCGAAGGTCTCGCAATCCATGATGAAGATGCCCGGCGGGCCATCGGTGCCGTCCTTGCCGCCGCCGCCCAGGGTCGAGACATAGATCCCCTCGGGGCCGCAATGGATGGTGTGCGGGCGCGAATAGCCGGTCTTTGCGAACACCTCTTCCGGCTCGATGATCTTGTGTATCTTGGCCTTCAGCGGCTCCTTGACGTCGACCACGTAGATCCGCGACGACCGGATGCCCGGGATGATCAGGTAGCGACGTTCCAGAAACGCATGCCCGCTTAGCGGCGACAGGGCCGAAGAGCAGGCGTTCCAACCGAAGTGATGAAACTCGTCACCCTTGTTGGGCATCATGACCTTGTGGACGATCTTGCCGTGATTCTTGGATTTCAGGTTCACGTCGACCACGGCCAGGCCGTCGGGCTGTGACCCGTCGGGGCTTAGCATCAGCGTGAAGGCAAGGGTCTCGGCCGGCGCTTCCATCGCGAGCCGGGGGGTTGCATGAAAAGTGGGGTCGGGACG
>JAHELH010000218.1:1689-4548 GCA_024644285.1 Paracoccaceae bacterium
CGACCACGGCCAGGCCGTCGGGCTGTGACCCGTCGGGGCTTAGCATCAGCGTGAAGGCAAGGGTCTCGGCCGGCGCTTCCATCGCGAGCCGGGGGGTTGCATGAAAAGTGGGGTCGGGACGTAGGTTCACAACGAATTCCTCCCTTAATATCGTCGCTATCGGTCCAAATGGCCGATGCGCACGGGCTGCAGGCTGTCACGATTCTGGGTTTTCTGCAAAATAAGTTCGTCGGGCGGGGTCGGAATCCCGGCCTGCACGCGGCGGATTTCAGGATCGGAATCAAAAAAAACCCCCGCCGAGGCGGGGGCTTCACATCTTGTTCGGTGTTGCGGGTCAGAGCCCCGTGGTCACGTCGATCGTGTTGCCCTCTTCGAGCGTCACGTAGGCCTTTTTGACGTCGCGGCGGCGGCCGGGCCGGCCGCGGAAGCGCTTGGCCTTGCCCTTGGTGATCGTGGTGTTCACCGCCTTGACCTTGACGCCGAAGAGCGTTTCGACGGCCTCCTTGATCGCCGGCTTGTTGGCCGACATGGCGACCTCGAAGACGACCGCGCCCGACTCGGACGCCATCGTCGCCTTCTCGGTGATCAGCGGCTTGCGGATCACGTCGTAATGCTTGGCTTCTGCGCTCATTTCAGTCGAGCCTCCAGTGCTTCCAGGCCGGCCTTGGTGATCACCAGCGTGTCGCGGCGCAGGATGTCGTAGACGTTGGCGCCTTTCGAGGGCAGCACGTCGAGACCGTCGATATTGGCCGCCGCGCGGGCGAAGCCCGCGTCGAGCTCGGCGCCGTCGATGATCAGCGCGCGCTTCCAGCCGAGGCCTGCGATCTGCTTGGCCAGCGCCCCGGTCTTGCCCTCGGCAGTCGCGGCGTCGAGCACCACGAGGTTGCCTTCCTTCACCTTGGCCGACAGCGCATGGCGAAGCCCCAGCTTGCGGAATTTCTTCGGCAAATCGTGGGCATGGCTGCGCGGGGTCGGGCCCTTGTAGATGCCGCCCTTGCGGAAGATCGGCGCGTTGCGGTCACCGTGGCGGGCGCCGCCGGTGCCTTTCTGGCGGTAGATCTTCTTGGTCGAATAGCTGGTCTCGGACCGGGTCTTCACCTTGTGGGTTCCCTGTTGCGCCTTGTTGCGCTGCCAGCGGACCACGCGGTGCAGGATGTCGGCGCGGGGATCAAGGCCGAAGATGTCTTCGCCCAGATCGACCGAGCCGGCCTTCTTGCCGTCCAGCTTGATCACGTCGAGTTTCATTCCTCGCCTTCCTTCTTCTCGGGCGCGGCGGCATTGCCGTCGGCGCCGTCCTCGGCTTCGTCCGCGGTCTTCGACGCCTCCAGCGCGGCGGCCTGCTGCGCGGCGGCTTCCGCTGCCAGGCGCTCGGCCTCGGCGGCTTCTGCGGCAGCGGCTTCTTCCGCAGCCTTCTGCGCCATCTTCTCGGCCTCGGCGGCGGCGGATCTAAGCGCCGCGGGGTAGATCACGTTCTCGGGCACCGGCTTTTTCACCGCGTCCTTGATCGTGACCCAGCCACCCTTGCTGCCCGGCACCGCGCCCTTGACCATGATCAGGCCGCGGTCGGCGTCGGTCTTGACCACCTGCAGGTTCTGCGTGGTGACGCGGGCGGCGCCCATGTGGCCGGCCATCTTCTTGCCCTTGAACACCTTGCCGGGGTCCTGGCACTGGCCGGTCGAGCCGTGGCTGCGGTGGCTGATCGACACGCCGTGGCTGGCGCGCAGACCGGCGAAATTATGGCGCTTCATCGCGCCGGCGAAGCCCTTGCCGATCGAGGTGCCGCTGACATCGACGAACTGGCCCTCGAAATAGTGGTTCGCGGTGATTTCCTCGCCCACGTCGATCAGATTCTCCGGCGCCACGCGGAATTCCGCGATCTTGCGCTTCGGCTCGACCTTGGCGGCGGCGAAGACACCGCGCATCGGTGCGCTGACGCGCTTGGCCTTGGCCGAGCCAGCGCCCAGCTGCACGGCGGTATAGCCGTGCTGGTCGGCGGTGCGCTGCGCCACCACCTGCAGCCCGTCGAGCTGCAGCACGGTGACCGGCACTTGCCGCCCGTCTTCCATGAAGAGCCGGGTCATGCCGACCTTCTTTGCGATCACTCCAGAGCGCAACATGGTCAGTGCCCTCCCTTAAACCTTGATCTCGACGTCGACGCCGGCGGCCAGGTCGAGCTTCATCAGCGCGTCCACGGTCTGCGGCGTCGGGTCGACGATGTCGAGAAGCCGCTTGTGCGTGCGGATTTCCCACTGGTCGCGCGATTTCTTGTCGATGTGGGGGCCGCGCAGGACGGTGAACTTCTCGATCTTGTTGGGCAGCGGGATCGGCCCGCGCACGGTGGCGCCGGTCCGCTTGGCGGTGCTGACGATCTCGGCAGTGCTGGCGTCCAGCACGCGGTAATCGAAGGCTTTCAGCCGGATCCGGATGTTTTGGCTTTGGATGGCCATTGTCTTGCGTCCCCTTCGACGGGTCTTGTCAGTTGAGAGGAAGAGCGATGCGGATCACCGCCCCTCGTCGAACCTGTGTCTTTCGGCGGTAGGGTGGGTTTCAAACCCACCTTACGCCTCAACTTTCCTGTGCGGGCTTTCGGTGATTTGGCTCAAATCACCCGCCGCCCCCGGGAGCTGTCCGGGGATCACTCGATGATCTTCGACACCACCCCGGCGCCGACGGTGCGGCCGCCCTCGCGGATCGCGAAGCGCAGCTGCTCCTCCATCGCGATCGGCGCGATCAGCTCCACCGTGAACGACACGTTGTCGCCCGGCATCACCATCTCGGTGCCCTCGGCCAGCGTCACCGACCCGGTCACGTCCGTCGTGCGGAAGTAGAATTGCGGCCGGTAATTGGCGAAGAACGGCG
>JAHELH010000219.1:0-2052 GCA_024644285.1 Paracoccaceae bacterium
AAGCTCGGGCGGCAGCGCGCCCGTCGCGATCACCCAGCCCAGCGTCGCCGCGAACAGCGCGCCGCCGCCAAGCGCCGCCAGCACGGTGGCTGCGGTGACGCCGGGCGCCCGCCGCGCCGCACGCAGCCCGCGGCGCAGCCCGCGCAGCTGCTTGCCGACATCCTGCTGGATCGCCACCAGCGCCGGAACCACCAGCAGCACCAGCAGCATGCCGAAGCCCAGCCCGTAGACCAGCGTGATCACCGTGGGTTTCAGGAACTGCGCCTGCTGGCTCTGCTCATAGAGCAGCGGCGTCAGGCCGAGGACCGTGGTCGCCGTGGTCAGGATGACGGCGCGCAGCCGGTCGGCCGCCCCGTCGATGATCGCCGGAATCAGCCCGCGCTCGGCCGCGTATTCATCGATCGTGGTCACCAGCACGATGGAATCGTTGATGATGATCCCGGTCATCCCGATCAGCCCCACCACCGAGAACATGCTGAGCGGCACGTCCCACTGCATGTGCCCCCAGAACGCGCCCACCAGGCCGAAAGGAATGATCGCCATCACCACGACGGGCCGGGTCCAGCTGGCGAAGATCCACGCCAGGCACAGGTAGATGCCCAGCAGGCACAGGACGAAACCGGTGCGGGCGTCGTTCAGAAATTCGTTCTCCTGCTCGGCCAGGCCGCTGAGTTCCGAGGCGATGCCAAAGCGCTCCTCCAGTTCCGGCAGGATCGCGCTGGCCAGCTGGGTCTGGATCTCGGCGGCCCGCGCCGGGTCGTCCTCCGAGATGTCGCCGCTCACCGACACCACGCGCAGGCCATTCTCGCGCCGCACCGTGGAAAAGCCAGAGCGCCGGTCGACCGTCACGATATCGGCCAGCGCCACATACTCGCCGGTGCCGGTGCGCATCCGCGTCCGGTCGAGGAAATCGGCGGTCAGCTCGCCCGGCGGCAGTTCGACCCGGATCGCGGCAGAGCGCGGCCCCTGCGCATAGGTCGCCGCCTCGATCCCGTTCAGCCGGTCGCGCAGCACCCGGCCCAGCGCATCGATGGTGAAGCCCAGCGCCTGGCCCTGCGCGGTCAGTTCCAGGATCAGCTCTTCCTTGTCATAGGCCAGGCTGTCTTCCAGCGCCGAGACTTCCGGGAACTGCGCCAGCGTCGTTTTCAGATCGACCGCCGCCGCCTTCAGCGTCGCGGCATCGGCGCCATAGAGCTGCACGTCCAGCGCGTCGCCGCCGGGACCCGAGCGCCAGCCGCGGAAGCTCAGGGTTTCCAGCATCGGATGCTCGCGCACCTCTTCCTGCAGTTCGGCCACGAACTGGAACGAGGAATAGGGTCGCAGGTCGGCGTCGATCAGCTCGATGGCGATCGAGCCGAGCTGGAAATCCTCCTTGGTCTCGACGCCGGAAAGGCCGCGCCCGGTATTGCCGCCGATCTCGGCCATCACGTAGTCCAGCGGATTGCGCCCGTGCTCGGCCTCCAGCCGCGCCGCCACGGCATCGGTGGCGCGTTGCATCTCGCGCATCATCTCCAGCGTGTCGGCGCGCGTCGCCCCCGGCGCCATGGCGAAATTGCCCGAGACCGAGCCGCGTTCGGGCGCGTTGAAGAACCGCCAGGGCAGATCGCCGCGCACGAACACCGCGAGCTGCGCGAAGAGCAGCAGCACGGCCAGCGCCAGCACCGGGTAGCGCGCCCAGATCACCAGCCGCATCAGCCGGCGGAACAGGTGCTGGCGCACCCAGCCGAACCCGGCGTTCACCACCCGGCTTGGCAGGTCGTACCAGTGCCGCTTGAGCGCGTGCGCGGCGGAATGGGCCATGTGGTTGGGCAGGATCAGGAAACACTCGATCAGCGAGGCGGTCAGCACCACGATGACGGTGAAGGGAATGTCGGCGATCAGGTCGCCGAAGCGGCCGCCGATGGCGACGAGGCCGAAGAAGGCGATGATCGTGGTCAGCGTGGCGGAAAAGACCGGCGGGAACATCCGCCGCGCCGCGATCTCGGCGGCCTCGGCGGGGCTTTCGTTCAGGCGGCGGGCGCGGTGGTCGGCGTGCTCGCCCACCACGATGGC
>JAHELH010000219.1:2152-4528 GCA_024644285.1 Paracoccaceae bacterium
CCGGTGCGCACGCGGGCATTGGCGCCCTCGACATCGCCGGCCGGGTCGGCCTCGGCCTCGCCGGCGATGGCGTTCGCGATTTCGCGCATGGTGATGTCGTGGCGCACCAGCGCCAGGCTGGGCACCTCGACCACGGTCTCGGGCGCGGCGATGCCGCGGATCGTGGTGCGGGTGACGCCGGCGGCGAACAGGCGGGTGACGAATTCGTCAGCGAAGCGGCCCAGTTGGTCGGTGCCTACCGGGCCCGTGATCACCACGTCGGTGACCCGGTCGCGCCAGGCACCGCGACGCACCTCCGGATCCTCGGCCTCATCGGGCAGGTTCGAAATCGTGTCGACGGCGGCCTGCACCTCGTCGGCCGCGCGTCCCATGTCCCAGCCGGGCTCGAATTCCAGCTCCACGTCGGCGCGGCCCTCGCGCGACACCGAGGTGGTGCTCTCGACGCCCTCCACCGCGATCAGCACCGGCTCCAGAAGCTGCACGATGGCGCTGTCCACATCCTCGGCCCCGGCACCGTCCCAGGCGACGCTGACCGAGACGTTGTTGACGATCACGTCGGGAAAGAACTGCGCCCGCATCCGCGGGAAGGCGGCGATGCCGGCGGCGATCAGCACCACCAGCAGCAGATTGGCGGCGGTGCCGTGGCGGACGAAATAGGACAGGATGCCGCCGACGCGGGGGAACCGTTCAGCCATGGCAGAACCCGCCGCGGCACCGCGGCGCAAATTTCTTCGAAGAAGTTTGCCAAGGCTTTTCCAAAAGCCTTGCCCCGCCCGTCATCGGCACTAGCCCCCCATCCGCGCTTCGATCCGTGCGACCATCTTGGCCGGCACCTGCTTTTCGGCCAGCTGGTCCAGCACCCGGGCCTTGGCCTCGGCCGGCATCCGGGTGCTGGCCTCGACGAAGGCCACCAGCTTGGCCCGGCGTTCGTCGGTCAGCTCGACCATTTCCAGTTCGTCCGCCGCCGCCGCCTCTGCGCCGCTGCGCAGCGCGCGCACCTTGATGCCCTCGCCCAGAAGCGGCGAGCGCGCCGCCACGACCTCGCGCCCTGCCAGCGCGCCGGCACGCACGATCACGTCGTCGCCCTGCCGGCGCAGCACCTCGACCTCGGCCACCTCCAGCCGGTCCTCGTCGCCCAGGACCAGAACCATGCCCGCGGCGTCGACCGCGGTGGCGGGCAGCAGTGCCACGCCGCCAAGTTCCGGTTCGCGGATCCGCACGGTGACGAAATCGCCGGGGCGGAAGCCCTTGGCCTCGGTCAGCCGCGCGAAAAGCTGCCGCCCGGTCTGTCCGGCGCCCACGGCGGCGCTTTCCCGGCTGATCCGCCCCTTGGCGGTCAGATCGAGCCCCAGCACGTCCAGCGACACGTCGACCTCGACCGGCCGCAGCTTGCCGTCCTCGTCGATCAGCCGCACATATTCCGAGGTGGAGACGCGGAACGTGACCTCCAGCAGGTCGGGATCGACCAGCTGCGCCACGCGCTCGTTGTTCTGCACCAGCCCGCCCTCGACCACCGTGACGTCGCTCAGGGTCCCGGCGAATTCGGCGAACAGCGAGGTCTCGGCCAGCCGCCGCTCGGCCTCGGCCAGCGCGATCTGCCGGCGGGCGACGCCGGTTTCGGCCTGGTTCACCCGCGCTTCGGCCTGGGCCAGCGCCTGGCGCTTGGACAGCACCGCCTGCTTGGCCGCGGACTCCGCCAGCGCCGCGGTCTCGACCGCCGCCTCGGTGCCCAGTCCGCGCTGCTGCAGGCTTTGCTGGCGTTCCAGCGCCTGGGACCTGAGCGCCGCCTGATCCTGCGCCGAGGCGACGTCGTCGCGCGCCAGCAGCAGCGCGGCGCGGGCCTCGCGCAGTTCCGCCTGCGCCTCGTCCAGATCGGTCTTGGCCACATCGAGCGCCGACTGCGCGTCCGACGGATCGACGCGCAGCAGCAGGTCGCCCGCCGCCACCCGGCCGCCATCCTCGAACCCCTCGGCCAGTTCCACGACCGTGCCCGAGCTCGTGGCGCGCACCTCCAGCGTGCGGCGGCTGCGGATCTCGCCGAAGCTGGTCATTTCCGGCGTCACCGTGCCGGGCTCGACCGTCACCACGTTGACCGCGAAGACCCGTTCGCGCGCGGGGCGCGGCCGGTCTTCTTGCGTCCAGCGCGCCTGCAGCGCGGCATAGAGGGTCTGGCCGGCATAGGCCAGCACGCCCAAAGTCACGCAAAGCAGAAACAGGCCGACAAGGCTGCGGCGCAAAAATCGCATGTTTCCGGGGCCTTTCCCGCAAAGGCAGTTGCCCTGCCAACATAATGCGCCCGGCGGACTCGGCCAAGTCACATCGCATTTACGCGCGCCGCGGCTATTTCCGTCGCTTGTGCTCGTCCAGCCGCGGAAA
>JAHELH010000017.1 GCA_024644285.1 Paracoccaceae bacterium
TCGTGCGGCGTGGCCGGGAATTCCGCCAGCGCGGTGCCGTGCCGGTCGGTCCAGGCGACGATCTTGCGCAACCCGTCTTGCAGGGCGGCCCGCAGGTCGTCGCGCAGGGCCACTGGCCAGAGCCCGAACGTCGGGTGCCGGCGCAGGCCCCGGTCGGGATCGGGAGTCGCGGCCAGGGCGATGGGTTTGCCAGCTTTTTGAGAGGCTTCCGTCAACTTCTTTACAAGGTTGTCGGGAAAGAACGGCGTATCGGCTGCCACCGTGACGATATGGCTGTGACCGCGCTCCGCCGCCCAGTCGAGCCCCGCCAGCACGCCGGCAAGCGGTCCGGGGAAGTCCGGTAGGCTGTCGGGCAGGACGGTCAGCCCGAACGCAGCAAACCGGGCCGGATCGCCGTTGGCGTTCAGCAGGACCGGGTCCGCCTGGGCCCGCAACCGTTCGATGACATGCGCCAGGACCGGCTTTCGGCCAAGCATCAATAGCGACTTGTCCCCGCCGCCCATCCGCCGCGCCAGCCCTCCAGCCAGGATCAGCCCGGGAATCTCAGTCGGCATCGGCCGATTTCCGGCGGTGCCTGCGGTCCTCCTCGGGCAGCGCGGCGCTGTCGGCATCGCGGACCAGCCGCTCCTCTCCCGCAAGGCACAGGAACCGCTTGCCGCGCATCCGGCCGATCAGGGTCAGCCCGACCTGCCGCGCGATCTCGACCCCCCAGGCGGTGAAACCGGAGCGGCTGGCCAGCGCCGGGATCCCCATCAGCGCGCATTTTATGACCATCTCCGAGGTCAGGCGGCCCGTCGTGTAGAGGATCTTGTCGGACGGATCGCAGCCGGTCTGCAGCATCCAGCCGGCGATCTTGTCGACGGCGTTGTGACGGCCGACATCCTCCATGTAGATCAGCGGTCGGTCCGCCTGGCACAGCACCGTGCCGTGGATCGCGCCCGCCTCGAGATAGAGGCTCGGCACGGTGTTGATCTGGTGCGCCAGGGCGTAGAGCCAGCTGGTCCTGACCTCGGTGTCCGGCAGGCTCACGCCTTCCAGCCCTTCCATCATGTCGCCGAAGACGGTGCCCACGGCGCAGCCCGAGGTGCGGGTCTTCTTCTTCAGCTTCTCCTCGTAACGCGTCCGGCTGGCGGTGCGCACCACGACCACCTGCAGATCGTCGTCATACTCGACGCCGGTCACGTCAGCGATGCCCTGCAACATCCCCTGATTGCTGAGAAATCCAAGCGCCAGGTACTCGGGATAGTCGCCGATTGTCATCGCGGTGACGATTTCCTGGCTGTTGAGGTAGATCGTCAGGGGCCGCTCCATCACCACGCGGGCCTCGACCCGCGCGCCGGTGTGATCGGTGCCTTCGACGGCGCGCGTCAGGCGCGGGTCGCCGGGGTCGGGGCCAATCAGGAACCGCTCGACCATCTAGCCGTCCTTCGGCGTGCCGTCGGCGGTGGCGTTGGGCACGAACAGGGTCTCGCCGCCGATGGCGTAGCCGCCGATCAGGTCCTGCGCCTTGTCCGAGACCAGCCAAGCCTCCAGCGCCCGCGCCGCTGCGGCGTTCACGTGGGGATGTTTTTCCGGGTTCACCGGAACATAGGCGTACTGGTTGAACAGCGCCGGATCGCCGTGGAACAGCATCGCCAGCCCTGCCTTGTTGGCGAAGTTCAGCCACGAGGCGCGGTCAGAGAGCGCGTAGGCCTGCATCCCGGCCGCCGTGTTCAACGTCGCACCCATGCCCGCCCCCGCGGCGCGGTACCAGGACGGATCGGCGGCCTCGACGTCGATGTCCGCCAGCGCCCACAGCGCCAGTTCCCGCTGGTGCGTGCCGCTGTCGTCGCCGCGGCTGACAAAGGGCTGGCCGGACGACGCGATCCGGGTCAGCGCCTGGGCCGCATCGGCGACCTCGGCAATGCCGGCGGGATCCTCCGCAGGCCCGATTAGAACGAAATCGTTGTACATGATCTCGCGCCGGTGCAGCCCATAGCCCTCGGCGACAAAGGCCTCTTCGGCAGCGCGAGAATGCACCAGGATCGCATCCACGTCGCCCGCCTGCCCCAGGCGGATCGCCTGGCCGGTGCCAACGACCAGGAGATGCACCTCAAGATTCAGATCGGCGGCGATCTCGGGCAGCAGGATGTCCGACAGACCGGAATTGTGGAACGAGGTGGTCACCGCCAGCCGCATCTCGTCGGCGGTGGCGGCCGACGCGGTCCAGGCCAGCAACAGCGCCGCGAACAGCCGTCTCATTCCACGATGTCTCCCTTGATGAACGCCGTCGCCTCCGCCGTCTGCGGTGCGGCGAAGAAATCTTCGGCGGTTTTGCGTTCGTGGACAAGCCCCCGGTAAAGGAAGATCACCTCGGAGGCCAGGCGCCGGGCCTGGCCGATATTGTGGGTGGCCATCAGGATGCGGGTGCCTTCGGCCATGGTGTCGCGCAGGATGGTCTCGATCTCGCGCATCGAGCGGCCGTCGAGGTTGGCGGTTGGCTCGTCGAGGAACAGGATGTCCGGGGCGAAGATCAGCGCGCGCGCCAGCGCAAGCTTTTGCTTCTCGCCGCCCGACAGCACGCCTGCCGGGCGCTGCGCCATCTCGCCAAGCCCCACGCGGGCGACCCAATTCTCGGCCCGCGCACGGGCCCTGGCGCGCGGCTCTCCGCGCAGGATCAGCGGAAAGGCGATGTTGTCGCGCACCGACCGGCGCAGCACCACCGGGGTCTGGAACACGAAGGCCTGGCGCGTCTGGGCCTCGGCCAGCGGGCGGTTCCAGGTCACCTTGCCCTCGGACAGCCGCGCCAGTCCGTGCAGCATGCGCAGAAGCGTCGTCTTGCCGGCGCCGTTGGGCCCCATGACCACCGTGATGCCCTCGCCCCCAAGATCCAGGTCCACCGGCCCGATCAGCCGCTTGCCGCGCCGGCGGACCGAGGCGCCGCGCACCGTCAGTGGCAAGAGCGGGGTCACCAGATGCTCTCGCGCTCGGTGCGGCTGAGCGCGTGAATCGCGACGTTCACCGCGATGGCCAACCCGATCAGGATAAAGCCCAGCCCGAGGGCGAGCGCGAAGTTGCCCTTGGAGGTTTCCAGCGCGATGGCGGTGGTCAGGATGCGGCTGACATGGTCGATGTTGCCACCCACGATCATCACCGCGCCGACCTCGCCGATGGCGCGCCCGAACCCGGCCAGAGCCGCGGTCAGCAGCGCGCGGCGGGCATCGAACAGCAGCGTGAGCATGCGCTGGCGCTTGGTGGCGTTCAGGCTGAGCAGCAGGTCGTGATAGTCCGACCACAGCTCGCGCACCGCCTGGTGCGCGATCGAGGCGACCAGCGGTGTGACGATGATGATCTGCGCGATGATCATCGCGGTGGGGGTGAACAAGAGGTTCAGCGCCCCGAACGGGCCGGAACGGCTGAGAAAAAGGTAGACGATCAGGCCGACGACGACCGGCGGCAGGCCCATCAGCGCATTCAGAACCGCGATCACCGGACGGCGGTAGCGGAAGCGCTGGATCGCCAAAAAGGTGCCCAGCGGCATGCCCAATGCGCAGGCGATCAGCACCGCGGTCAGCGTGACCTGCAGCGAGCGCAGGGTGATCTCGACCAGATCGGCGTCGAGCGTGGCGATCAGCCAGAACGCGGACTGCAGGCCCTGCCAAATCTCGACCATGTCCGTCCCGCGCCGCCCCTGTCGCGCGCAGGGTTTCAGAGAACGCGGCGCGGGGCAAGGCACGCGGTCGGGCCGGTGCCGGAAACTTTTTTGAAACCTTTCTCATCGCCCAGCGTACCTACAGGCATCAAAGGGCACGAAATGGCCTGATTGATGCCCAAGCGGCGTCATTCGGGCGCCCACGGAGAGGGTTAAACATCGTGCAAAGTCACAGCCGCAGAGGCGGCACCCAGGTAGCGTCGGTCCGGCCCGGAATGGGGATCGACGTTGCCACGACTTTGTGACCGGCAAATCCAGCGAGAATTGGCGGATTGACGCGCAGGAACCGGCGCGTGGCATTGACACCGCGGGCATGCAGGTCATGCTGGCCGATGTCCCGCAACTCCTTTGCCGAAGGAAAAGGACATGAAACGCTGCCTTTCCGTCCTCGCTGCCACCCTGGCGATGTCATTGCCGTTCGCCGATATCGCGCAAGCGGATCACGACCGCGCCCGCGGCGACGGCGTGCTGCGCCTGAGGATCGGACCCATCGAGTTCCGCAGCCAGCCCTCTGCGCGCTCTGACCGGCGCCGCGGAGTCGTGGTGATGCGGGCCTTCCCGTACGATACCGACGACGACGTCCGTATCCCGTTCCCGCGCGGCGATGCCCGCTGGCTGGAACGGCAGGAGGCGCGGCAGCGCGACCTTGACCGCCAACTCGGTAGCGGTCTGCGCCAGTTGCGCCGCAGCGGCGCCGTAGCGGTTTCGCAGCGTCCGCTGCCGGCGCCACGCCTGCAAACCGCGACGCCCACACGCGCCACCGGTATCATCGAGGAAGCCGAAGTGCTTGGCCCGCCGCCCCCCGTGCCCGCGATCTTGCCCGACCCCAAGCCGCTGACCGAGGTCGGCACGGCCAGCGCCGCCGACGTCGATCAGCACGGCGCCGCGGCCTTCGCGATCTTGTCCACGCCGGACGCCTTGGGCCTGCCGGAATTGCCGGATGGCGGCAGCTATTACGTGCTGAACGGCCGGGTCGTGACGCTGGATGCCGAGGCGCAGAAGGCGTTGACGGTGGCGGCGCTGCAATCGGCGCTGCGGTAGGCCGCGGCAGAGGTCCTGGATCAGGTCCGGGGCCGCGTCGGGCACCCCGGGACTATTCCGCCGCCAGCCTTTTGGGCTTCAGCATGTCCTTCAGATAGCGCCCGGTATGGCTGGCCTCTGACCCCGCCACCTCTTCCGGCGTGCCGGTCGCCACGATCCGGCCGCCGCCATCGCCGCCCTCGGGGCCGATATCGATGATGTGGTCGGCGGTCTTGACCACGTCGAGGTTGTGCTCGATCACGACCACGGTGTTGCCCTGGTCGACCAGCTCGTGCAGCACCTCCAGCAGCTTGCGCACGTCGTCGAAATGCAGCCCCGTCGTGGGCTCGTCGAGGATGTAGAGCGTGCGGCCGGTGGACCGCTTGGCCAGTTCCTTCGACAGCTTCACCCGCTGCGCCTCGCCGCCCGACAGGGTCGTGGCCTGCTGGCCGACCTTGATATAGTCGAGGCCCACCCGGTGCAGCGCCTCCATCTTGTCGCGGATGCTGGGCACAGCCTTGAAGAACTCGCGCGCCTCTTCGACCGTCATGTCAAGAACGTCGGCTATGCTCTTGCCCTTGAACCGAATCTCCAGCGTCTCTCGGTTGTAGCGCTTGCCTTTGCAGGTCTCGCAGGTGACGTAGACATCGGGCAGGAAGTGCATCTCGATCTTGATCAAACCATCGCCCTGGCAGGCCTCGCAGCGGCCGCCCTTGACGTTGAAGCTGAACCGTCCGGGCTTGTAGCCGCGCGCCTTGGCCTCGGGCAGGCCGGCGAACCAGTCGCGGATCGGGGTGAAGGCGCCGGTATAGGTCGCCGGATTCGACCGCGGAGTGCGGCCGATGGGGCGCTGGTCGATGTCGATGACCTTGTCGAGATGCTCCAGCCCCTTGATCGTTTCGCAGGGCGCCGGCGTCTGACGTGCGCCGTTGAGGCGCATCGAGGCGGTCTTGAACAGCGTCTCGATGGTCAGCGTCGACTTGCCGCCGCCCGAGACGCCGGTGACGCAGACGAACTTGCCCAGCGGGAACTTGGCGGTGACGTTCTGAAGGTTGTTGCCGGTCGCCCCGACGACGGTCACCGTCTTGTTGTTGCCCTTGCGGCGGGTGTGCGGAACCGCGACTTCGCGAACGCCGGTCAGGTACTGGCCGGTAACCGAATCGGCGTTGGCGGCGATGTCCGAGGGCGTGCCCTGCGCCACGACCTCGCCGCCATGCACGCCTGCGCCGGGGCCAAGGTCGAAAACGTAATCGGCGGACCGGATCGCCTCTTCGTCATGCTCCACCACGATCACCGTGTTGCCCTGGTCGCGCAGATTCTTCAGCGTCTCCAGCAGCCGCCCGTTGTCGCGCTGGTGCAACCCGATCGAGGGCTCGTCGAGCACGTAAAGCACGCCGGTCAGGCCGGAGCCGATCTGGCTGGCAAGGCGGATGCGCTGGCTTTCGCCGCCCGAAAGCGTGCCGGCATTGCGGCTGAGCGTCAGGTATTCCAGCCCGACATTGTTCAGAAATCCCAGCCGCTCGCGGATTTCCTTCAGGATGGCGCGGGCGATCTCGTTCTTCTGCTCGGTGAGGCTCGCGGGCACGCTTTCGCACCAGTCGAAGGCCTCGCGGATCGACATCTGCACCACCTGGCCGACATGCAGCCCGCCGATCTTGACCGCCAGCGCCTCGTCGCGCAGGCGGAAACCGCCGCAGGCGCCGCAGGGACGGTTGTTCTGGTAGCGCTCGAATTCCTCGCGGATCCAGCTGGAATCGGTCTCGCGATAGCGGCGCTCCATGTTCGGGATGACGCCCTCGAAGGGCCGCGACACCTGGTAGACCCGCCCGCCCTCGTCATAGCGGAACTGGATCTCCTCGTCGCCCGAGCCGTAGAGAAAGACCTGCTGCACCGTCTCGGGCAGGTCCTTCCACTTGGTGTTCTTGTCGAACTCGTAATGCCGGGCGATGGCCTCTATGGTCTGCAGGAAATACGGCGACTTGCCCTTGCGCCACGGCGCCAGTGCACCGTTATAGATCGTCAGGTTCAGGTCCGGCACGACGAGACGCTCGTCGAAGAACAGCTCCACCCCCAGACCGTCGCATTTCGGGCAGGCGCCGAAGGGCGCGTTGAAGGAAAACAACCGCGGCTCGATCTCGGAGATGGTAAAGCCCGAGACCGGGCAGGCGAAGTTCTCGGAAAAGGTGATGCGCCCGGGCTCTGGCGCCACCTCGCCCTCGGGCGCGGTGGGCGCGGTCTCCAGGATCGCGATGCCGTCGGCGAGATCCAGCGCGGTGCGGAAGCTGTCGGCAAGCCGCGTCTCCAGCCCCGCGCGCACGACGAGTCGGTCGACCACCACGTCGATGTCGTGGCGGAACTTCTTGTCCAGCGTGGGTGGCTCGTCGAGTTCGTAGAACGCGCCGTCGACCTTGACCCGCTGAAAGCCCTGCTTGCGCAGGTCCAGGAATTCCTTGCGGTACTCGCCCTTGCGGTCGCGAACGATGGGCGCCAGCAGGTAGCCGCGCGTGCCCTCCTCTAGCGCCATGACGCGGTCGACCATGTCCTGCACCTGCTGCGCCTCGATGGGCAGGCCGGTGGCCGGCGAATAGGGCGTGCCCACGCGGGCGAACAAGAGCCGCAGGTAGTCGTAGATCTCGGTGACCGTGCCGACGGTGGAGCGCGGGTTCTTGCTGGTCGTCTTCTGCTCGATGGAGATTGCCGGCGACAGGCCCGAGATGTGGTCAACGTCGGGCTTTTCCATCATGTCGAGGAATTGCCGGGCATAGGCCGACAGCGACTCGACATAGCGGCGCTGGCCCTCGGCATAGATCGTGTCGAAGGCGAGCGACGACTTGCCCGAACCGGAAAGCCCGGTGACCACGACAAGCTGGTCGCGCGGAATGTCCACGTCGATGTTCTTGAGATTGTGCTCGCGCGCGCCGCGCACTTCGATCTTTTTCAGATCCGCCATTCTGACAGCCGCCTGTTTACCGGATGTTCATACATAGGACGGATGCGCCGTCGCGCCAACAGAAAACTGGAACATACAGCGAACATCCACAGGAATCAGGCCGTCCGTTTCCATCGCAGGAAAAGGTGGACACACGCCCCGCACAGAAACAGCACCCCGAGCGCCGCCGTCAGACCGCCATATCCGGCGGTGGCGATGATCCCGACCATCAGCGGTGTGCCCGTGGTATTTCCCAGATTGCCCATCTGCGCCAGGCCGCCATTGGCCAGCGCCCGGTCTTCCGCCGCCGCGTTCAGCTGCGCCACGGCGGCAAAGGAGGCGCCCTGCACCAGCCCCAGGCTCGCGCCCAGCGCCAGGGCGGCCAGGGCGTGACCGGGCACGGCCCACAGGGCCGCGGCGCAGGCTGCGCAGGCGGCAAAGCCCAGGATCACCACCGAGGTGGCGCGAATATGGCGCAGCAGCCAGACGCCCAGCGTCAGCGAGGACAGGATCGACAGAAGCGGCATCGCGCCGATGATGACGGCGCGCTCAGCGGGGTCGAGAAAGGGCGGCAGCACGGTCAGAACGCTGACGAAACAGATGGTGTAGAACAGCCAGCCCATCGCCGGCGCGCCGATATGGGGTGAGCCGTAGATCCGGCGGTGCGCGGTGACCAGCTCTGCCAGGCGAACCGGCTGGACGTGCTTGACGACGGTCGGCAGGCGCGGCCACAGCACGGCCGCCATCGCCGCCATGTAAAGCGCATGCGCCAGCATCAGGCTGGACAATCCGAGCGCGTTCACGAGCGCCAGGCCGGCCCAGGCGAGAACCGCGAAAGCCACGCCGAAGAACGTGCCCCACAGCGTCAGGGCCAGGCCGCCATCCCTGGGCGCGGCGATCTGGGCGATCATCGTCGGCGCCGCCACCACGATGGCCAGGTGCGCCGCGCCCTCGACGACGCGGGTCGCCAGAAACAGTGGCAGCGGCGGGAACAGCGCCTGCACCGCCGACATCGCCGCGCCCACGATCAGCGCCGACAGCAAGGCCCGGCGATAGCCGATCCGCGCCACCAGCACGCCGGCGACGATGCCCAGAAGGATGCCGAGAAAGCCGACCAGCGACACCGCAAAGCCCAGCGCGGTACCGGCGTCGGGATAGACCTCCGGCAGCCGGTCGAAGACCACGCTGATCTTGCCGTATTGCGCCGCCGCCCCCAGGCCCGCGGCCCAGATCAGCAGAACCAGCGTCCAGTCGGTTGTGTCGCGCGTGTCCATGTCCCGCTATCGGGCGGCGCGCGGGCGGGGTCAAGCGGTCGGGAGTTCCCGACCTTGGGCCGAATCGGAAATCCGGGCTAGCATCGTCGGAAATTCATTGCCGATGGAGTGCGCCGATGTTCCGCCTTCTGCTGTTGGGCCTTGTCTTCCTCGCCACCGCCGCCACCGCACAGGACCGCCCGCGCGCGATCCTGGTGCTCGACGCCTCGGGCTCGATGTGGGGCCAGATCGACGGCAAGGCGAAGATCACCATCGCGCAGGAGGTCATCGGCGAGTTGCTGCAGACCCTGCCCGCCGAGCAGGTGCTGGGGCTGACCGCTTACGGCCACCGGCGCAAGGGCGACTGCGCCGATATCGAGACCATCATCGCGCCCGAGGGCGACCAGCGCGCCGCGATCGGCGCTGCTGTCAACGGCTTCAGGCCCAAGGGCAAGACGCCGATGACCGATGCGGTCATCGCCGCGGCCGAGGCGCTGAAATACACCGAGGAGGCCGCGACGGTGATCCTGGTCAGCGACGGGGTCGAAACCTGCAACCCCGATCCCTGCGCCGCGGCACGCCTGCTGGAAGAAACCGGCGTGAACTTCACCGCCCACGTGATCGGTTTCGACGTCGGCTCCGACGCCGCCGCCCTGGCGCAGATGCAATGCCTGGCCGAAGAGACCGGCGGAACCTTCCGCTCGGCCGCCAACGCGGCCGAACTGGGAGAGGCGCTAACCGTCGTCGCCGAGCCGGTCATGCCCGAGCCGAAACCGTTCCTGACCACCTTCAACGCCAAGGACGGCCCCACGGGGCCGACGATCACCAGCGGTCTCGACTGGAGCGTCACCGACGCCGCCGGCGCAATCCTGGTCCAGGGCGGCGCCGACCAGACGCCGTCGCGGGAGCTATTGCCGGGATCGTACCGTGTGTCGGTGCTGCGCGAGACGGACGGCGCCACCGGCGAGCGCGACTTCACCGTCGAGGATACCGCGCAGACCGTGGTCCTGGTGCTGCCGGAATTGCCGCCCGAGCCCGTCCGCGTGCGCCTGTTCGCCACCGACGGCCAGAACGGCCCGCGCATCGGCGACGAGTTGGTCTGGGACCTCTCCGGCGGCGAGACGACCATCAGCGCGGAAATCGCCCCCAACCTCGATCTGCGTCTGGTGAAGGGCGAATACACCGTCTCGGTGCTGCGGCCTGCCGACGAGGCCTCTGCCGAGATGCGCTTTGGCGTCGGCACGATCGATAAGACGGTGGTGCTGGCGCTGCCAGAGTTCCGCCCCGCCGCCACGCTCGACGCGCCGGACAGCGTGCCGGCCGGCTCGCTGATCCAGGTCCGCTGGACCGGGCCGGATCAGCCCAACGACCGCATCACCGTGAACGAACCTGGCGCGCGGCGCGGCGTGCGCCTGGAAGTGGTCTATACCCGCGAGGGTCCGCTGCTGGGCATCCACGCGCCGCCCGAACCTGGACAGTACGAGATCCGCTATGTCCTGGCGGACGGGAGCAAGACGCTGGCCACGCGGATGATCGAGGTCACGCCCGTCGAGGTCAGCCTTGGCGCGCCGGACGCGCTGGTCGTGGGTGCCGGCGTGCCCATCGACTGGACCGGCCCGGATTATCCCAACGATTTCATCGCCGTTGTCGAGCCGGGCAAGAAGGTCTGGATCACCTCGGAGCGGACGGCGCAGGGCGCGCCGCTGACGGTCCGGATGCCGGCGGACCCCGGCGAATACGAACTGGTCTATGCCTTCGGCCACGGCCATCATGTCGTGGCGCGCGAGCCGATCAGCGTTGCCGCCGTCGCGGCCAGCGTCGCCGCGCCGGAAGGGCTCGTCGCCGGGGCCACCGTGGCGGTCGAGTGGAAAGGCCCCGACTACCAGAACGACTTCGTCGCAGTGATGCCGCGCGACGAAGAGCGTGCTCTGACATACAGCTACACCCGCGACGGATCTCCGCTGCAATTGACGATGCCGCCCGAGCCGGGTGAATACGATATCACCTACGTCATGAGCCAGGATCGCAAGGTGCTGGCGCGGGTGCCGGTGTCGGTCGGCGCGGTCAGGGCCAGCCTGACGCCGCCCGCCGAATTGCCTGCCGGGGCGACCGTCGAGGTCGGCTGGACGGGTCCCGGCTATCAGAACGACTTCATCGCCGTCAGCGAGCCGGGCGAGGATAAGTGGATCAACTACACCTACACGCGCGAGGGATCCCCCCTGGGCCTGACCCTTCCGCCCGAGCCCGGCGACTACGATATCCTCTACATCCTCAGCCAGGGCCGCGTGGTGCTGAGCCGCGTGCCGATCACGGTGACGGGCGTCAATTTCGGCCTCACCGTGCCGGACGCCGCACCTGCCGGCAGCGACATCGAGGTTGCGTGGAAGGGACCGGACTACAGGAACGACTTCATCTCGGTGGCCGAGATCGACAGCGACGACGGCAAGTACCGCGGCTACACCTATACCCGCGAAGGCTCTCCGCTGAAGCTGAAGATGCCGCTGGAGCCCGGACGCTACGAAATCCGCTATGTCCTGTCCCAGGACCGCAAGGTCGAGGCGCGGGCCGAGATCGAGGTGACGCCGGTCAGCGCCGAACTGAAAGCGCCGGACGCGGCGGATGTGGGCGGTTCGGTCGAGGTGTCGTGGCAGGGGCCGGCCTACCAGAACGACTATATCGCCATCACGCCTGCCGAAGAGGACGAGCTGAAATACGACCGCTACACCTACACGCGAGAGGGCTCGCCGCTGGAGCTGCAGCTACCCTCTTCGCCGGGCGACTACGTACTGCGCTACGTCGCGGCGGGCAATCCCAAGCGGGTGCTGGCCAGCCGTCCGATCACACTGACCGACGTCAGCGCGGCGCTGAAGGCCCCGGCCGTGGCCGAGGCGGGCGGCAAGATCAGCGTCGACTGGCAGGGGCCGGGCAACCGAAACGACTACATTGCCATCGGAAAGCCCGGCGAGCGCCATGTCAGCTATGCCTATACCCGCAGCGGAAATCCGGCGGTGATGAACGTGCCGAAAGAGCCCGGAGACTACGAGTTGCGCTACATCCTGCACTCGGACACGCGCGTCATCGCGACGGTGCCTCTGAAGGTGGAGTGACCGGCAAGGCGGCCGCGCCGAAATCCGGCGCGGCGCGCGGCTGTCCCGGCCGACCGGACAACGGCGTCAGAGATATTCCGAGCGCTGCAGGCCGTATTTCGCCATTTTCTCGTTCAACGTCCGGCGCGGCAGGCACAACTCGTCCATCACGTTGACGATCGAGCCCTTGTGGCGCCGCATCGTGTTGTCGATCAGCATCCGCTCGAACGCCTCGACATATTCCTTCAGCGGCTTGCCCTCGGTGGTCATCACCGGCTGCGCCTCGTCGTTCTCGGCCATCAGCAGCGATGCGATGGTGCCGGAGCCACGCCGATTCTGCAGAACCGCGCGCTCGGCCACGTTGATCAGCTGGCGGATGTTGCCCGGCCAGGGCGCCTGCAGCAGCTGCGCCGCCTCCTGCGCCGAGACCTGCGGCGCGTCGCAGCCGTATTCCTCGGCGAACTGCTCGCCGAACTGGGTGAACAGCATCAGGATATCCTCGCCCCGCTGGCGCAGCGGCGGCAGGGTGACCTTCATCGCCGCCAGGCGGAAGTAGAGGTCCGGCCGCAGCACGTCCTCGCTGGTCTTGCCCTGCTCCTGCAGGTTCGAGATCGCCACGATCCGGGTCTCGGGCGGATTGCCCTGCTCGTTGATCCAGGTCAGCAGCTTGGCCTGCAGGGTCTGCGGCAGCGCCTCGATATCCTCCAGCACCAGGGTGCCACCGCGCGCCTCTTCAAGCGCCGGCATCGTGCCGCCTTCCTCGACCGGGCCGAACAGCCGCTTGCCCAGCGCCTCCTCGTCGTGGGCGGCGCAGGAGACCAGCACGAACTTGCGCCCTGCCTTGGCGCCCACCGCGTGCAGCGCGTGCGCCACCAGCGTCTTGCCGGTGCCGGTCTCGCCGTCGATCAGCACGTGGCCTTCGGCCTGGCCGAGGTCGAGAATGTCCTCGCGCAGCCGTTCCATCACACCCGACGCGCCGATCAGCTTCTTCATCAGGGTCGAGCCGTCGCTGAGCTCGCGCCGCAGCGCGCGGTTGTCCAGCGTCAGGCGGCGGGCATTCGTCGCCTTCTTGGCCAGTTCGGTCATCCGGTCTGGGTTGAACGGCTTTTCCAGAAAGTCGAACGCCCCGATCCGCATCGCCTCGACCGCCATCGGCACGTCGCCATGCCCGGTGATCATGATCACCGGCAGGCCGCTGTCGAGGCTCATCAGCTTCTTCAGAAACGCCATTCCGTCCATGCCCGGCATCTTGATGTCGGTGACCACCACGCCCGGAAAATCCGGTCCCAGCGCCTTCAGCGCGTCCTCGGCGCCGGCGAAGGTTTCGGTGTCGAAACCCGACAGCGCCAGCCACTGGCTGATCGAACGCCGCATGTCCTGCTCGTCGTCGACGATCGCGATTTTCATGGCCTGTGCCATCGTCATTTCCTCACTCGGCCGCCTGAACCGACCGGTCCGTCAGCGGCAGTTGCACTTCGAACACGGCCCCGCCTGTTCGGCCGTTCCGGGCATAAAGCCTGCCGCCCAAGTCGTTGACGATGCCCGAGGAAATGGCAAGCCCCAGGCCGACGCCATCGCCCGGCGCCTTGGTCGTGTAGAACGGCTCGAACAGGTTCTCGAGATCCTCGATGCCGGGGCCGTTGTCGCGCACGGTCAGCGTGGCGGTCTGGCCGGCGGCGAGAATGATGTCGATCACCGGTTCCTCCACCGACTTGGTGGCATCGAGCGCGTTTCGCAAGAGGTTGATCAGCACCTGGTCCAGCCGCACCCGGTCGGCACTGACCATCACCGGCACGGGCGGCAGCACGCGGTTGATGCGCACCTTTCGGCTTTTCAGCTGCGGCTCCATCATCGACAGGGCGGAAGACACGCAATCCCTTGCATCTATGGGCTCGACCGCGTCCCCGCCCTTGCGCGCAAACGACTTCAGCTGCCGGGTGATCGCGCCCATCCGGTCCAAAAGATCGTCGATCCGCTGGAACGAGGACAGCGCCTCTTCGGGCCGGCGGCGATGCAACAGCAGCTTTGCGCCGGCAAGGTAGGTCTTCATCGCCGCCAGCGGCTGGTTCAACTCGTGGCTGACGCTCGCGGACATCTCGCCCAGTGCGGCCAGCTTGGAGCTTTGCGCAAGGGTCTGCTCGGCCACTTCGAGGTTCTTCTCGACGCGCTCGCGCTCGGCGATTTCCCGCTGCAGGCTTTCGTTCAGGCGGCGAAGTTCCGCCGACTCGCGCTGAAAGAAGATCGACCGCGCCAGCGCCCGCCGGTTCGAGAAATAGAAGGTCGCCGCCAGCAGGATGGCGAAGAACATGATCTCCAGCGCCAGCACGCCGTTCACCCGCTCGCGCACGCTGGCATAGGTGGTGAAGGATACCATGCGCCAACCGTTGAACGGGATGCGGGTTTCCTGGCGCATCAGCGCCTCGCCGCGAAAGAACGCCTCGGCCGGCAAGGCCGACCAGTCGGCGGTGGCCTGGATCGCGCGCTCGATCGCCGAGGGCGGCGAGCGCGTGGCCAGCGCCTCGGCCTCGGTCAGTCCGCGCCATTGCGGCTCGGTCGCCAGGATGATCGTGCCCTCGCTGTCGGCCACCAGCACGGCGTCCGAGATCGTCGCCCATTGCCGCTCGAACTTGCCCAGGTCGACTTCGACGACGATGACGCCGATCAGCTCGCCCGCGGCCTGGATCCGGCGCGAATAGTTGAACAGGATCTGCCCGCTCTCGGTGCGGTAGGTGTTGAACACCGTGTCGTTCGACCGCAGGGCCGCGATGAAATACGGCGCCGTGCGGTGCAGCGAGCCCAGCAGCGTGCGGTCGGTCGCGGCGACGGCGCGCCCGCTTTCGTCCAGCATGATCATCGAGGCGGCGCCGATCTCGTCCTTCACCGAGATCAGCCGCTGCGAACTTTGCGCGAAATCGTCCGAATTCAGCGCGCCGATCAGCGCCGGATCGCGCGACAGCAAAAGCGGCACCACAGAATTACGCTGCATCTCGCTCAGCAGGTTGCCGACATAAAGCGCCTGACGCACTTCCGAGCGGGTCTTTGTCGCCGTGGTGTAGCGTTCTGTCAGGAAGTGATTGGTGAACCAGACGACCGCCACCGCCAGCCCGGTGATGATCAGCAGGACCAGCCGGGTACGCCAGGACAGTCCCGTCGAGACGGGAGCGACCTCTGGTGTCTCTGTTTGGCTCATACCGGCAGGATACGCGCGCTCCGCCCGCGGCTCAAGCCGCCTCAGGCCGGCACCATCGCCGCGATCAGGCTGCCGAACAGGGGCGCCCCGTCCGTGCTGCCATGCACCGGCTCGGCGGCGCGCTCGGGATGCGGCATCATGCCCAGCACACGGCGGTTTTCGCTGAGGATCCCGGCGATGTCCGCCCGGCTGCCGTTGGGATTGGCCGCGTAGGTGAACGCGATCCGGTCCTCCGCCCTCAGGCGCTCGATCAGCGCGTCGTCGGCCTGGTAATTGCCGTCGTGATGGGCGATCGGGATCCGCAATTCCTGCCCCGCCGCATAGGCGCCGGTGAACGCGCTGTCGGTCGTCGTCACCCGCAGGGTCTCGGTGCGGCAGACGAATTTGAGCCCGGAATTGCGCATCAGCGCGCCGGGCAGCAGGTGGGTTTCGGTCAGAACCTGGAACCCGTTGCAGATGCCCAGCACGTAGCCGCCGCGCTCGGCATGGCCGATCACCGCGCGGCAGATCGGCGAATTGGCCGCGATGGCGCCGCAGCGCAGGTAATCGCCGAAGGAAAACCCGCCCGGAATGCCGATCAGGTCCAGCCCCGCTGGCAATTCGGTGTCCTTGTGCCAGACCATCGAGACCTGCGCGCCCGCGCGCTCCAGCGCGACGGCCAGGTCGCGGTCGCAGTTCGATCCGGGGAAGACGATGACAGCGGCTTTCATGGCGGCTCCGTTGGTCAGGCAGCGAAATCGGTGATGACGGCGACCCCCGGCGGGGCGGGGCCGTCGAAGGCGGCAAGCTCGGCAGTGGCGTCCGACAGCTTTACGTGGCGGGCGACCAGTGGCGACAGGTCCACGTGCCCGCCGTCGATCAGCGACAGAAGGCTCGGATAGCGGTGCGCGGGCATGCCGCGGGTGCCGTAGATGGCAAGCTGGCCGGAATAGACCGCATCCATCGGCAGAGTCATCTCGGCATGCGCGCCAGCGGGCATGCCGATCTGCACCATCCGTCCCAGCTTGCGCAGGCACAAAAGCGCGTTGCGCGTCGTCTCCGCGATGCCAAGCGCCTCGACCGCCAGATGCGCGCCGCCGCCGGTGGCCGCGCGCATCTGCTCGACGGCGTCCGGTTCGCGCGCATCCACCACCGCGTCCGCGGCCAGCCGGCGCGCGAAGTCCAGCTTCTCGGGCACCACGTCGGCCACGGCCACCCGGGCGCCCAGCGCCCGGCCAAGCAGCAGCGCCGCCAGCCCGACCCCGCCGCCGCCCCAGACCGCCAGCCACTCGCCGGCGCGCAATCCCGCGCGGCCGGTCAATGCGTGCCAGGCGGTGGTCACCCGGCAGCCGAGGCTGGCGGCCAGCGCCGGGTCCATCCCCTTCGGCAGCCGCGTCAGGTTCACGTCGGCGCGCGGCACCGCGACGGCGTCCGCATAGGCGCCGGGCGCGGTGAAACCGGGCACGATCTGCGTGGCGCAGGTGGTCTGGTCGCCCGCCTGGCAGGCCGGGCACTGACCGCAGGCCAGGATGAACGGCGCGATGACCTGGTCGCCCTCGCGCCAGCGGGCGACGGACGGCCCGGCCTCGACGACCTCGCCGCAATATTCGTGCCCCGGGATGTGCGGGGGCACGATATCGGGATCGGCGCCGGTCCAGGCGTGCCAGTCGGACCGGCAGATGCCGCAGGCCAGGGTGCGCAGCACCACGCCGTCGGCCGGGCAGATCGGATCCGGCAGGTGCGCGATCTCCAGCGGCGCGCGCCAGGCTTTCAACACTGCCGCCCTCATGTCCCTGCCGCCTTCCAGCGCAGCAGCCACCGCGTCAGCACAAGCGCCGGGATCAGGAACACGGCCGCCAATCCGCCGACGACGCCCGCGACGAACCAATTGTGCGGCCCCGGCAGCACCACGTCGGTCCTGGCGCGGGGGAAATACCGGATCGCGTGGGTCGACCCGATCTCGAAGTTCCAGTCGGGATGCGACATGCCGGTGCTGGCCTCGGTCACCGCGCCGTCGGACCAGACATAGCGGAAGACGGGCGCGTAGTTCGTCGTGCCGCGATCAAGGATCGTCTCGCCCTCCCAGGCATTAACCCGGACCACCTCGCCCGTCGCGGGCACCGTGGCGACCTGGCGCCAGACGGCCTCGGCCGCCAGCAGAAGCGCGGCGAGGCCGAACAGCACGGGCGTGACCCAGACCAGGACCCAGGCGCGCCACGAGACCAGCCGGCGTCCGCCCGGCAATTCCCTGCGCAGATAGGGCTGCGATAGCAGCAGCATCAGCCGATCTCGATGTCGTAGCTTTCGATCACGGTGTTGGCGAGCAGCTTCTCGCACATCTGGCGGACCTGCGCGCGCGCCGCATCGGCGTCGGTCTCGGCCAGGTCAAGCTCGATCACCTTGCCCTGCCGCACCGCCTCGACGCCGTCGAACCCCAGCGCGCCCAGCGCGTGGCGCACCGCCTCGCCCTGCGGATCGAGGACGCCGGTCTTCAGCATCACATGCACACGCGCCTTCATCTCGCACCCCCTTGCAATCCTGTGCGGGTCGAAGCGCATCGATGCGCGAATTGCAAGAGGATTCCGGCCCGCCGCGCGGGCGCTCAGTTGATCAGGTGCGGCTTCGTGGTGTGGGTGACGTTGGTCGGCAGCACGCCCAGCCGGCGCGCCACCTCCTTGTAGGCGTCGGCCAGATCGCCCAGGTCGCGGCGGAACACGTCCTTGTCCAGCTTGCGCCCGGTCTCGATGTCCCACAGCCGGCAACTGTCCGGGCTGATCTCGTCGGCCACGATCAGACGCTGATAGTCGTTTTCCCAGATCCGCCCGATCTCGATCTTGAAATCCACCAGCTTGATGCCGACGGCCAGCATCACGCCCGACAGGAAATCGTTCACCCGCAGCGCCAGCGCCACCATGTCGTCGAGGTCCTGCTGGCTGGCCCAGCCGAAGGCAACGACATGCTCTTCACTGACCAGCGGATCGCCCAGTGCGTCGTCCTTGAGGTAGAATTCGATGATCGGGCGCGGCAGCGCGGTGCCCTCGGCGATGCCCAGGCGCTTCGACATCGACCCGGCGGCGACGTTGCGCACCACCACTTCCAGCGGGATGATCTCGACCTGCCGGATCAATTGCTCGCGCATGTTGATGCGCTTGATGAAATGCGTCGGCACGCCGATGGCGCTCAGAC
>JAHELH010000220.1 GCA_024644285.1 Paracoccaceae bacterium
GACGGCCGCGCGCGCACGGGCGAGCGGGTGCGGCTGGTCGACCACATGCGCAGAATCGAGACGGTGTGCGAGGTCTGCGACCCCGTCGCCTTCGATCCCGAGGGAGACAGGGTTCGTGGTTAGCCTGATTGCAAAGACGCCCTGTGCGGGCCTGCTGCCGGTCTCGCACGGAACGGTGACGCTGGACGAAGTGCTGCCCGAGGCGATCACCTCGGTCATGCCGCACAAGGGACAGGAACAGGCGGTGTCCGAGACGCTGAAACGGACCATCGGCACGGCCTTCCCGGCGCCGGGCCGCGCCGCGGGCAAGGCCGGCGCGCGGGTCGTCTTGTCCGGCGCCAGGCAGGCGCTGGTGCTGGGGGCGGGCGTCACGGTCGAGGGCGCGGCGGTGACCGACCAGTCGGACGGCTGGGCGTGTCTGTCGCTGGCGGGCGAGGGCGCGCGTGACGTGCTGGCGCGCCTGGTGCCGCTCGATCTGCGGCCCGAAATATTCAAGACCGGCCACGCGGCGCGCACGCTTCTTGGCCACATGACCTGCTCGCTCTGGCGCGAAGGCCGCGACCGCTACACCATCCTGGTCTTCCGCTCGATGGCGCGCACGGCGGTGCACGAACTCGAAACCGCGATGAAAAGCCTGGCGGCGCAGGCAGCGCCCGGCACGGGCCAAACCAGTTAAGACCCAGGCTACTTCGGCTTCTGGACTCTGTGGCGCGGCGGGCGGATACTTTGCCCATGAGTCTGCCCCCCGGGTTTCTGGACGAACTGCGCACCCGCACCTCGCTAAGCCAGGTGGTGGGCCGCAAGGTCATGTGGGACCAGCGCAAGTCGAACCAGGGTAGGGGCGACATGTGGGCCCCATGCCCGTTCCATCAGGAAAAAACCGCGTCATTTCACGTAGATGACCAAAAGGGCTTCTACTATTGCTTCGGCTGCCACGCCAAGGGCGACGCGATCTCGTTCATCCGAGAGACCGAGAATATGGGCTTCATGGAGGCCGTCGAACTGCTCGCGCGCGAGGTCGGCATGTCCATGCCTGCCCGCGACCCGAAGGCGCAGGAAAAGGCCGACCGTCGCGGACAGCTGGCCGACGTGATGGAACAGGCGGTGCAGTTCTACCGGCTGCAGCTGCGCACCGGCGCCGCCGCCGCGGCGCGCGACTACCTGGCCGGGCGCGGGCTTGGCGAGGCGGCGCTGGAGCGCTGGGAAATCGGCTTTGCCCCCGAGGCGCGCCGCGCCTGCACCGAGCATCTGACCGGCAAGGGCGTTCCACTCGACCTGGTCGTGGCCGCCGGGCTTGCCGCCCATCCCGACGGCGGCGGCGAGGCCTATGACCGCTTTCGCGGCCGGATCGTGTTCCCGATCCGCGACGCCCGGGGCCGCGCCATCGCCCTGGGCGGGCGCGCGATGGATCCCAACGCCCGCGCCAAGTACCTCAACTCGCCCGAGACCGAGCTTTTCGACAAGGGCCGGTCGCTTTACAATCACGGTCCCGCCCGCGCGGCGGCGGGGAAGGGCAAGACACTGCTCGTGGCCGAGGGCTACATGGACGTGATCGCGCTGGCAGAGGCCGGGTTCGCGGCCGCGGTCGCACCGCTCGGCACCGCGATCACCGTGGACCAGCTGAACCTGATCTGGCGCATCGCGCCCGAGCCGGTGATCGCGCTGGACGGCGACACCGCGGGACTGCGCGCGGCGATGCGGCTGATCGACATCGCGCTGCCGCTTCTGGAGCCGGGGCGCAGCCTGCGCTTCTGCCTGATGCCGCCGGGACAGGACCCCGACGACGTGATCCGCGCCGGGGGCGCGCCGGCGATGCAGAAGCTGCTCGACCGGGCGCAGCCGATGGTGGCGCTGCTCTGGCGGCGCGAGACCGAGGGCAAGAGCTTCGACAGCCCCGAACGCCGCGCCGCGCTCGACAAGTCGCTGCGCGAGGCGATCCGCAAGATCGCCGACGCCTCGGTGCGTGCGCATTACGGCGACGAGATCAAGCGTTTGCGCGGCGCCCTGTTCGGCGGCCCGCCGGCGCCGCCGCGCGGCCAGGGGGCCAGGGCGTGGACCAGAACGCCCTCCGGCCCCACGCCGGGCGCGAAGCAGTCGTTTCTTGCCGCGTCCGCCGACGCCGCGGGCGACCGGCTGCGCGAAGCGGTGATCCTCGCGGTGATCCTGCGCCACCCGACGCTGTTGCCGGTCTTCGAGGACGCGCTGGAATCGCTGGAATGCCACGGGGCGGACCACCAGTCGCTGCGCCAGGCGCTGCTGCAGAACCGCAATGCGACTCCGGACGAACTGTGCGGCAAGGTCTTCGAGACCGCAGGCGAAGACCTGGTTGAAAAGCTCCTGGCGCAAAGCCATATCCGGGTCATCCCCGCGATCCGGAACGGCGAGGATACCGAGCAGGCGAAGCTCTGCGTGGCCGAGGAACTTGCGAAACTTTCCGCCCGGCGCGGCGCAGAGCGCGAACTGACCGAGGCGATGCAGGATATCGGATCGCTGGTGGATGAAGGGCTGACCTGGCGCCTTGGCCAGGCGGCAGAGGCGAGGGCCCGGGCCGATCAGGGACAGGGCGACGACGAGGTGGAGTATGAAGTCGGGCCCAACGGGGCGCGAATCAGACGCGAAGAACGCGACGCTTTCGCGGATCTGCTCGCCAAGATCGAGTTCGCGAAGCATGGAAGACGACCTCACTGACACGGTTTGGTGAGGAAGAGGTAAAGAAATCAAGGTAAACGTGGCGCGAATCAGTGATTCGCCCTAAGTGATTCGGTAACCTGATCCCGAATCGCCCTCGACATATCAAGGAGTGCCGCATGGCCGCCAAGGATACGGACGATCGCAAGCAGCAGGACGATGGCGACCAGGAGGTCGGTCTTGATATGAGCCAGGCGGCGGTCAAGAAGATGATCGCCGAGGCGCGCGAGCGGGGCTACATCACCTATGATCAGCTGAACCAGGTGCTGCCGCCAGAGCAGGTCAGCTCGGAACAGATCGAGGACGTGATGTCGATGCTCAGCGAGATGGGCATCAACATCATCGAGGACGACGAGGTCGAGGAAGAAGATAAGGGCTCGACCGAGCTGGTCGAGACGTCCACCTCGCGCGAGGTGACCGTCTCCACGACCGAAACCGAGAAACTCGATCGCACGGACGACCCGGTTCGCATGTACCTGCGCGAAATGGGCAGCGTGGAACTGCTCAGCCGCGAAGGCGAGATCGCTATCGCCAAGCGCATCGAGGCCGGCCGCAACACCATGATCGCCGGGCTTTGCGAAAGCCCGCTGACCTTCCAGGCGATCACCATCTGGCGCGACGAACTGCTGAACGAGGACATCCTTCTGCGCGATGTCATCGACCTGGAAACGACCTTCGGCCGGTCGATGGAGGAAGACGGCGACGGCGCCACGGAAACCGTGGTGCAGGGCCTCGGGGTCGAGGCGGCGCAGCCGAAAAAGGAAGACGATCAGCCGGAGCTCGACGCCGACGGCAATCCGATCCAGAACGACGACGAGGACGACGAGGACGACCAGGCGAACATGTCGCTCGCCGCGATGGAGGCAGCGCTGAAGCCGCGCGTTCTCGAGACGCTCGACCGCATCGCGGGCGACTACGCCCAACTGGCCGAAATGCAGGACCTGCGGATGTCGGCCACGCTCAACGAGGATGGCTCGTTCAGCCTGGAATCCGAGACCGACTACCAGAAACTGCGCTCGGAAATCGTCGAACTCGTCAACGAGCTGCACCTGCACAACAACCGCATCGAGGCCCTGATCGACCAACTCTACGGCATCAATCGGCGGATCATGTCGATCGATTCGAACATGGTGAAGCTGGCCGACCAGGCCCGTATCAATCGCCGCGAATTCATCGATGAATACCGCGGCTACGAGCTTGACCCGACATGGCTGGACCGGATGGGCGAGAAAGCGGGGCGCGGCTGGCAGGCCTTCATCGAGCGCTCGCTCGTCAAGGTCGAGGAACTGCGCGCCGAGATGGCGCAGGTGGGCCAGTATGTCGGCGTCGACATCTCCGAGTTCCGCCGCATCGTGCAGCAGGTCCAGAAGGGCGAGAAAGAGGCCCGCCAGGCCAAGAAGGAAATGGTCGAGGCCAACCTGCGGCTGGTGATCTCGATCGCCAAGAAATACACCAATCGCGGCCTGCAATTCCTCGACCTGATCCAGGAGGGCAATATTGGCCTGATGAAGGCCGTGGACAAGTTCGAGTACCGCCGCGGCTACAAGTTCTCGACCTACGCGACGTGGTGGATCCGGCAGGCGATCACCCGATCGATCGCCGATCAGGCGCGCACCATCCGGATCCCGGTGCACATGATCGAGACAATCAACAAGCTGGTGCGCACCGGGCGCCAGATGCTGCACGAGATCGGCCGCGAGCCGACGCCCGAAGAGCTGGCCGAGAAGCTGCAGATGCCGCTCGAGAAGGTCCGCAAGGTGATGAAGATCGCCAAGGAGCCGATCTCCCTCGAGACCCCCATCGGCGACGAGGAGGATTCGCAGCTCGGCGATTTCA
>JAHELH010000018.1:0-2136 GCA_024644285.1 Paracoccaceae bacterium
GTCGCGATGCCGCGATGCAGGAAGGTACGGTCGCTGGTGTCCTCGGTCTTCTGGGCCGAGACGATCAGCGCGTTCTCACGCACCTCCACCGTCAGCTCGTCCTCGTTGAATCCGGCCACCGCCAGCGAGATGCGATAGGCATCCTCGGCGGTCTTCTCGATGTTGTAGGGCGGATAGGTCGGCTGGCTGACGTCGCTGGCCAGAACCCGGTTCATCAGGTCGGCGATCTGGTCGAAGCCGACGGTCGCACGGTAAAGCGGTGCAAGATCGAAGTTACGCATGGGTCATCCTCCATTGAGCGATAACGATATTTCGCCCTCCCGCAAGGGACGGGCAGTCAGAGATACCGAACCCGTTCTGGCGTCCGGTGTTGCAGATGTGGGGACCGCTCCGCGGCCTGTCAAGCCCCGGGCCTGCCGGTTTGTAACATTTTGTTATCGCTGGATATAGACCCCGAGGCGGGTTCAGGGTCGGACGAATTTCGCCCCCGGCGCGGCGGTGGTCGCCGGCCGACGCGTCACCAGCGCCGGACGCGACACGCCGTGCGCCATCAGCACACCGCGGCCCGAGCGCAGCGCCTGTTTCAGATCGCCGACCAGGGCCGGCAGCTCCATGCCGAAGGCCACCTGCCCGCCGTCGCCGTTGCCGCCGGACGAGATCAGCGAGACGATCCGCGACCGGTCGCCCACGCGGGCAAAGACCGGCGCGCCCGAGGCGCCGAAGGTCACGTCGCAATCGAAGGCGAACAGGTCCTGAAACTTGCCGACCACGTTGCAGCGCGCCTGCCTCGACAGCGCCTCGGCGCGGCCCTGCGCGTAGGAAACCACGCTCACATCCTTGGAGTTGGCGCTCAGATGGTCGACGCGGAAGGACGCGGCGATGCCGCTGGCGATGGGCGAATCGAGTTCCAGCAGCGCCACGTCATGGCGCACGTTCTCGGCGCTGACCGCGCCCCCGATCCGGTAGCCCGGATGCACGACCGCCCGCTTGACGCCGCGCTCTGCGATGGCCGCGCCGTCACGCAAGCCGGCGCGGAATCTCAGGTCGCGAATGTCTACGATGCCCTGGTTGACCCGGTTCAGACAATGCCCCGCCGTCAGCACCAGTCCCGGCCCGATCAGCACGCCGGTGCAGAAGCCGCCGCGTCCCAGGTCCAGCCGCCCCACGGCCTCGAAGCCCAGCAGGTCCTGCCGCAATGTCAGTCGCTTCAGATCGCCCGCCTGCGCGGCGAGCGCGGTGACGAGACTGATCGCGATGGCCAGAACTCGAATTTTCATCTCAGGGCCTCACGAACTTGGCGCCGGACTCGGCGTGGCCTTGGGTCATCGTTATGCGCCGCACCGGCGGCTCGGGCTTGGCGAAGACGCCGTCGCCGCGCGCCCGCAGCGCCAACAGGTCGGCCAGCGGCGCCTGCAGCCCGGTGCCCAGTGCGACCGGCGCGCCGCGCACCTGCGCCTTGGCCGAGACCAGCGACACGATCGCGGGCCTGCCGTTCTCCATCACGAAGATCGGCGCGCCCGATGATCCCATATCGACCGAGCAGGATAATACCAGCGAACCGCCCTGTTGGGCCAGCACGTGGCAAACTTCCTGCAGCGAAGGGCTTTCCGACCGGTTTTCGGCATAAGACACCACGCCGACCTCGGTCCCGGCGCCGGGACGGGCGTCGGTCGCGAAGGGCGTGATCGTGGAATTGCGAATCGGCTGATCCAGCTCGAGGATCGCCAGGTCATGCGCCACGCGGGTCGCGAAATTGTCCGCGGAAAAGGTGAAGTCGGGATGCGGGATCGACCGCCGCACGCCGCGATAGGCGGCGGCGCGCCCGTTGCGCCAATCGGCCAGGAACTCGATGCTTTCATCGGCATAGCGCGCGCCGGTCTCGGCGTCGTAAAGGCAATGGGCCGCCGTCAGCACCACGTCCGGGGCAATCAGCGAGCCGGTGCAGAACCTGTCGCCGCCGATATTCAGCCGGCCCACCGCGTGCCAGCCGCGGCTGTCGTCCCCGGTGATCAGCGCGCGCAGGTCCGAGCCTGCCTCGGCGCGGCTGGGCCCTGCCAGCAGCACCAGCAATACCAGTATGATCAGCGCCCGGGTCATGGTGGCTCCTGTCATTGGACAGGTCCGGAGATACCCGCG